>JBEISB010000048.1:0-12243 GCA_040375635.1 Chitinophagaceae bacterium
CCCTGCAAATACAACTTTATGTTTAATACAGTAGATACGCAACTACTTACTTGCAAAGTGATGGTATTACTACCGGCTACATAGCCGTTTGCTGATAACTCGCAAGCTATAATATCGCTATTAGCATAATTTGATGTTGTATATACATTAGAAGTGTCGCTGCTAACAAGTGCTCCATTTTTTTTCCAATGATAGATTGCATTTTGCGGAGCATTTATAGCTGTAGCCGTAAAGGTTAATGCACTACCTGAACAAATGGGGTTATTGAGGTTGGAACTTATTTGTACTTCTAACAAGCTGTCTGTAAACAAGGCTTTTGCTTTCTGAAAACAGGCGACTCCGATTTGTTCGCCAATCATCCTGCCCGGCATATCATCGAATGGAGGATGAATGCCTCCCCATATTCTCGATAAACTGGCTTGATCTGAAGCATCCTTGTAGCTGGCCCATTGCAAACGAACTGAGCTTGTGGGACCGGTTTCAAATCCCAAATAATTACTGTTTGCAGGAACAACATATTCGCCCAATCCGCCCGGAAAATAGGGACTCCCTGTAATAGATTCTAAACTCACGGCCCCTGCTCTAGAATAAGTGGAATGCCCTGACATATATCCGGCAAACGGAGGCGTAACGAAGGTATATCGTTGATAGGGCATCCATTTTTCAGCCAAAATCCAACCAACCCCAGCAGCGTTTATGGGTGTATTACCATTATACCCGATGTAATCAAAACCCTTCCATGATTTTACTTTTATCTTATTTAGATTTTCGTTGGCATACCCCCGTAAGCTTGGTGGATCACTAAGGGTTACCAATTCGATACTTCCTGGAATCAGGGCCAGCCCCCCGGGATGGTAATGAGGTAATGAGGGGTTGCTCGACTGTCCTAGATCAGCCATCTTTCGAATGGTTGAAATAGGCCGAGGAGAATCATACCAACCTTTAATCCCCCAGCAAGCAATGGCGGCGTCATGCATGGCCGAACCCAAGACAAAGTAAGATTTGATATCCCATTCTAAATTAGAGAGAACAGGCCCTTGTCCTTGAAATCGCTTTTGAAAACCAGGATAACTACTAACCGAATTTAAGAGTATATACCAATGTCCTGGAGGCGTTTCTGAATTCGGACCATCGGCCCAAAACTGAGAAACAACACGCGTATAATCGCCACGCTTCACGATTTGCGGTGTATAAGGCAAACCCGTTACGGGATTTACTGTATACCCACTGTTGTTTTGTCCGCCTTGTAAAAAATGATAAAAAGACTGTTGAGCTGCCAAGCTATTTGGATAGTTGCTAGTATTTCCCATAGAGTGAGGCGAAATATCCCAATGTGTTGTGTCGTTAGGATCTAAATGCGCCGACCATGCCACTACCATAGAGTGCCCCCACTTAAAATACATGCTCATCGAATCGGTTGTTGTTGTTGTATTGAGCATAGGAGGTGCACCAGGATCATAATAAACAGGGTAATCTTGTCCGCCTCTCTGATACGGAATCGCAGAAGATACGGGCATAGAAAATGGATAGACCTTTCCCCATCGCGGACCAATAAAGGATGGGGTACTGGTTCCGCAAGGAATTCCATTTTGATCGATACAAGTAACAAAACTCAAAGGCTGCCATGCGTTTACGTTTGTCATAGCTGTATTGCCATCATAATAAAACAATAAGGGCGCATTATTTGGCGTATATCCGGTACCCGCGTAATTATTAATTTGATTCGAACCATCGTTCATCCCCATCTGGATTACCTGCTGGGCGATATAATTCCCTAAGGCAGCCGCGTTACCCGATGAATAATTCGTACTCGTATCGTTGCTATTATAACCCAAACTCAGTAAGGTGCTGTCTAGCTTGGCAAAGGTGGTATACCCATTGGGCGACAAGGCATAACGATTTTTCAACACCCGATAGGCGGCAAAGCTAATGGCCTTGTTCCGAGCAGAATCGATATTACTTGGGGAGGTAATTCCTGTAAAGGGGTAATAAGTATTATGAATAGTATGACCTAACAAATAGGGAGAGGCCACAGAATCATAAGCTGCCCATGCGTCATACATAGCGAGGGATACATGAAATAAATTACGCGCCTGCACAGGGGGGCGCGCTGCATCAATCCGAATAGCGCTCAATTGGGCTTCATTCCAGATATGTGCCACAGACTGACATCTACCCTGATAAATACTTGTGATCGAAAATAAAAAAAACAGAAATAATTTATTCATAAAAGAAAATAGTCATGAAGTTTGCATTCCATTCTCAACGCAACCCATTCGTAAAGATAATCATTGACTAAAGAATATTATGGTTACCCGACATGATAAATGTCTCCTCAGCAGGATTTTTCATAAAATGAAACCCTCCTAGAAGTCAACCTTTTTTGGGGTTCTTTGAGGTTGGCTAAAAGCAGGCAATACATCTTGCTTTCGAATACCAGAAAATTTGGTTTATGAATTATTTTATATACTTGCACATTTCAACACCAAGAAAACAAGCGAATGGCAAAGAATTTATTGATAGTAGAAAGTCCAGCAAAGGCAAAAACCATAGAGAAAATTTTAGGTTCAGATTTTCAGGTAAAATCGTGTTTCGGTCATATCCGTGACTTAGAAAAAGATGAAATGGGCATTGATATCAATAATAATTTTAAGCCTAGCTATAAAATATCAGACGAGAAATTAAAGGTGGTAGCCGAATTACGCAGTTTGGCCAAAAAAGCAGATTCCGTGTGGTTAGCATCGGATGAGGACCGCGAAGGAGAGGCCATATCTTGGCATTTGTGTGAAGTATTAGGACTCGACCCTAGCAGTACAAAACGGATTGTCTTTCATGAAATCACCAAACCTGCCATCAAAAATGCGGTAGAGCATCCCCGACTGATTGATATGAATTTAGTGAATGCTCAACAAGCCCGCCGAATTCTAGACAGGATTGTTGGCTTTGAGCTCTCTCCCATTTTATGGCGCAAGATCACCCGCAGCAATTCACTATCAGCCGGACGAGTGCAATCGGTAGCCGTGCGACTCATTGTAGAACGCGAACGTGAGATTATCGCTTTCGAATCTACCAGTACCTTTAAGATAGAGGCCTTATTTGATGCGCTAGACATTAACCAGAAAAAAGTTTCGTTTAAAGCAGAATACGCCACTCGAGTGCCGGCGGTAGACGATGCTATGCAATTCTTAAATCGTTGCAAAGGCGCCCGATATACGGTAGAGGACATACAAGTGAAGCCCGCCCGCAAATCACCCTCTGCCCCATTCACCACATCCACTTTGCAGCAAGAAGCAAGTCGCAAAATCGGTTACTCGGTTTCGCGCACCATGCAGGTAGCCCAGCGTTTGTATGAAGCGGGGCATATTACTTATATGAGAACGGATGCCGTAAACTTATCGCAAACGGCCTTAGATATGATTGGAGGTGAGATTCTTAAAAATTATGGCGAACGCTATGCCCATCGTCGCGTATTTAAAAACAAAAACGAAAATGCCCAAGAGGCCCACGAAGCCATTCGTCCAACCGCCATGGATGTGCGTATGATTGATGATCCGGATGCGCAGCGCCTTTACGACTTAATCTGGAAGCGCACCATGGCCAGTCAAATGGCAGATGCCGAATTAGAAAAAACAAGCGCGCATATAGGTATTTCTACACAAAGCGAAAAACTTGTCGCCAGTGGTGAAGTATTAAAGTTCGATGGATTCTTGAAGCTCTATATGGAAGGCAAGGATGATGATGAAAACGAAGATGATAAAGAAGAAGGCATGTTGCCATTATTGTCTGTTGGCCAAGATCTTAACCTGCAACGCATGGATGCCGTTGAAAAGTTTAGCAGACCACTACCCCGATATACAGAAGCCTCGCTAGTAAAAAAATTAGAAGAGTTAGGAATTGGTCGCCCTTCTACGTACGCGCCCACCATCAGCACCATCCAAAACCGAAATTACATTGTTCGAAAAGATAAAGAAGGTGTGCGAAGAGTCTATCGCATTTTAAGTTTACAAGCTGAACAAGTAAGCGAAAAACAAGCAGAAGAAAACACAGGGGCAGAGAAGTCGAAACTATTTCCTACCGACTTAGGTATGGTGGTAACCGATTTCTTAAAGCAACACTTTTCGGCCGTAATGGATTATCGCTTTACGGCTAAAATTGAAAATGAATTTGACGAGATTGCTACCGGTAGAAAAGAATGGAGTCATATGCTCGGTGAATTTTATAAGCCCTTTCATCAATTGGTCGAAACCACCATGGAAACAGCCGAAAGGGCTAGTGGTGAACGTGAATTAGGAATAGATCCTGCCAGCGGTCGAAAAATGATCGCACGCATTGGGCGCTTCGGACCTATGGTACAGATTGGAGGATCTGAAGAAGAAGAAAAACCCCGATTTGCTACCCTCCGCAATAACCAAAGTATCGAAACCATAACCCTAGACGAAGCTTTAGATTTATTTAAACTCCCGCTAAGCTTAGGGCAATATCAAGAACAAGAAGTATCGGTGAATGTGGGACGCTTTGGACCTTATGTAAAATGGGGCGAGCAATTTATTTCTATTCCTAAAGAACAAGACTTACTGGCGCTAAGTTTAGAAAATGCTATACAGTATATTCAACAAAAACAAGAAGCCGATGCCCCCATCGCGATGTATGATGGCAAGCCGGTAACCAAAGGAAAAGGTCGTTTTGGCCCCTTCATTAAATGGAACGGCCTATATATCAATATCCCGAAAGGCTATTTCTACGAAACGATTAACGAGAAGCAATGTGGCGAGTTGATTGAGAAGAAAATGGAAAAAGAAGCCAATCGATATATTCTTCATTTCCCAGAATTAAATATTTCGGTCGAAAATGGACGCTGGGGACCCTTTATCAAGTTCAAGAAGAAGATGCTGAAACTAATTTCGCCTGCAGGCACAAAAATGAGCGCCGAAGATGCAGCCTTATTAACGTTAGATGAAATTAAAAAAATGATTGAAGCGCAAGTTCCTAATGCCTTCGCTGCAAAAGCTACGAGCAAAAAAACAGCCCCTAAAAAAGCGGCAGCCAAAAAAGCAGCCCCTCGCAAGTCTGCTACCCGAAAAGCGTAATCTATGTCGACGCAGCACTCGCCAGAAGAAAATAAAGTGTACCAGCAGTTTCGCACCACTGTAGACTTTGCTATGGGTATTCTATATATCCTGCTACCGATGTACATGATGCGAATCCCCTTTATCCTTGAAGAGTATGGACATTCTTTGGTGTATTCATTGTCGATACTTTGTATGCTGTATGGACTCACCCGAATGATTCGGGCTGTATTTTCTCTCAGAAAATGGCTGAGAAGGCCTCGTGATCAGCGGTAAACAATGTTTGCATCTACCTTCATTGCCCAAAATAAAAAACTACCTTTGTCGCGATACTGATTCTTATCAGCGTTACGTTATACTCGTTAACCCTGTAAATACCTCATATTATGATGAACCATTTTTTTAGGTTGATGCTAACCGTACTGATGTTTTCTATGTTGAATGCTTGTCAAGAAAAAGGCCCTACCGACAACCAAACTTCTGGACATATCAAGATTAGCATAGACGAAACTTACAAACCGGTGATGGAAGAACAGCTCAAAGTATTTCGTTCGCGCTATCCGGATGCCGATATTATTGCCGAGTATAAACCCGAAGCCGAGTGCATTAAAGATTTCATGAACGATACGACCCGGGTAATTTTTGTTACGCGCGAATTATCAAAAGAAGAGACAGATTATTTGCTCAGCAAACAAATCGTAGCCAAAAGCATGGCAATGGCGCGTGATGCTGTTGTTTTTATCACTGCCAAAAACGCAGTACGACAAAACTTTACGACACGTGAATTACGCAACATCATGACAGGAAAAGACAGCAACGATCATTTTCAAATTGTGTTCGATAATAAGCAATCGAGCACCGTGCGATATATAGCCGACTCATTATTGGCCGGCCAAAAAATTTCAGCCCATGTTTTTGCTGCTAAAGATTGTAACGATGTAATCGATTATGTTTCGAAAAATAAAAATGCTATGGGTGTTATTGGCGTTAGCTGGGTAGCCGACCCTAAAGATTCTGTGGCCGACAGCTTTTTGCAACAGGTAAATATTGCCGGCATTTTTCCGGATAATTTATCAGCGACAGAATACGTAAAACCCTATCAGGCCTATATTGGCTTACGCGAATATCCATGTACACGTAATTTTTATTTCATCACAAAAGAAACATGGCCCGGACTGGGAACTGGCTTGGTAAATTACCTTTGCCGTGATGGACAATACGTATTTCGTACGTCTAAAATGTTTCCCTTACGCGTAAACGTCGTGCTACGCCAGGCTAGTGCCACGAATTAAATTTTGTGCAAATAACATTTTTATAATACTTGTATTCAAAAATCAGTCATAGGTTTACTTTGTGGCAAAACCACAGATATCGATTTAAACACGAAAACAATGAACATGAACAATTTGAAAGGCATACTGTTCGCCGGAATGGTCTTCACCACCCAAATGGTTAAGGCACAAACAGTAGAGGAAGGAATTAAATTATTCAATTACGAAAGGTATACTAGCGCCAAACAAGCACTACAAGCACTTGCGCCCTCCAACCCCTTAGCGAATTACTACCTAGGATTAGCCGAAATCGGGTTAGAAAATTATGCAGAAGCCAAAACTATTTTTCAGAAATACCCCGAAGATCCCGCCAATAATGCAGGTTTAGCCCGTATTCTCTTTCACGAAAACAAAAGTGCAGAGGCGATGAGCATGCTAACCAAAGTAGCTAGCAAAGCCAAAAAGAAAGATTGGGCTCCCTTCAAATATGCTGCCGATGCTATTACCTATTCTGAAGGTGGAGACCCAAATGTGGCTATCGATTGGTATAAGAAAGCCAATGCGGTCGAAATCAATGGAGGCACTTATGTGGCCATGGGTGATGCCTACAGAAAAATGCAGGGCGGCGGTGGAAATGCCATGACAAATTATGAGTATGCCGAAGAGTATACCCTTGTAAAATCTATGGCTAACTACAAGATGGGCAATCTTTGGTATGCTGCTAAAAATTATGATAGTGCCTTAGTTAAGTATAATCGATCTTCTGAATTAGATGCTGAGAATCCTCTTCCGTATAAAGCCTTGGCAGACGCCTATTACCGAATCAACAAGTTCAAATTAGCAAAAGAGAAAATAGAAAAGTATATCGACCGTTCTGATAAAACCATTGTCGACTTAATCGATTATGCGAATACACTTTTCTTAGCGCAAGATTACCCCAATGCCATTAGTACTATCAATCAATTGGTAAACAAAGGCGAAGCCGACAAACGTCCTTATATGTATCGTGTTTTAGGGTATAGTCAATACGAAACTAAAGATTATGGAAATGCCTTACAGAACATGGATAAGTTTTTTGCCAAGATAGAGCCGAAGAAAATCATTCCTTCTGATTATACATATTATGGTAAAATATTGATGACGGATTCAAATAAAGTTACACAAGCCGCAACCTATTTTGATAAAGGAATTGCCTTAGATACCACAAAAGACAAAGCCCCACTTTACAAACAATTGGCCGATAGTTATTACAAATTGAATAACTATCCTATGGCCGCTTCTTACTACCAAAAAGTAATTGAGTCTAACACGCCAACCCTTAATGCATTAGACTATTGGTATTGCGGTGCTAATTATTATTATGGCAAAAACTACAAAAGTGCCGATTCTATTTTCAATATCATGACCGACAAATATCCAACCGAGCCATCAGGATTTTATATGCGAGGTAATGTTGCCGCTGCAGGATCAGATAAAGAGTACACCAACGGGGCTGCTACCGAGTATTATACCAAATGGCTGGGCTTAATCAATCTCGAAGACCCTAAAAAGAAAGACAACCTGATTAAGGTATATACCTATTTAGCTTTGGTATCTTACAATACCACCAAGAAAGAAGACTCTCGGATGTATTGCCAAAAGTTGTTAGCACTAGACCCTACCAATACAAACGGCTTAAACACCCTGAAGTATCTCGATACAAAAAGTAAGTAATCTCTGCTAGGATTCTAAAGAACCGGTAGCTTACAAGCGCCGGTTTTTTTATGACACCTCAACAATTGGCCTATATTTTCCACAAGTTTTCCTTTGACAAAATTGACCTCACAAGAATGAGAATTCTGCTTTACATTTGCACCCAAATTTAAACGAGAAACCCATGTCAGGCCAGTTAAAGGAAGTACGTTTACGAATCAAATCCGTAGCCACCACGCAGCAAATTACTAAAGCCATGAAAATGGTGAGTGCCGCTAAATTACGTCGTGCCCAGGATGCTATTACCCAAATGCGGCCTTATGCTGAAAAACTGCAAGAGATGCTGGGTAATATCATTGGCAGTGTTGATGCGAATGTGGGTAGCGGACTCAGTATTGAGCGCCCGGTAGAAAAGGTACTTTTCATTATCGTAACTAGCGACCGTGGCTTGTGTGGTGGTTTTAATGCCAATTCGATCAAGTTAGTTAAATCGAGAATCAACGAATTGTATTCGGCCCAACACAAAAAAGGAAATGTTAGCATTCTTCCCCTTGGAAAAAAAGGATGGGAAAATTTTACAAAAGCAGGATATCCCGTCATTGAGCAGTTCTGGAATATCTACAGCGACCTTAGCTTTGACAAGGTTAAAGGGGTTGCCGAGTATGTTCGTCAGGCCTTTATCAATAAAGAATTTGATCGAGTAGAATTAGTGTACAGCAAGTTTAAAAATGCAGCCTCACAAGAGTTTGTTTGTGAGCAACATCTTCCGATTCCAAAAAGCGAACACAAAGGAAATAGTTCACTCGATTTTATATTCGAGCCCTCGAAAGAAGTATTAATTGAAGAATTAATGCCCAAGTTATTGAACACACAGATTTTTAAAGGGGTTTTAGATAGCAATGCTTCAGAACATGGTGCCCGTATGACCGCAATGGACAAGGCTACCGAAAATGCCGAAGAAATGCTAAAAACCTTGCGTATCTCATACAACCGCGCTCGTCAGGCTGCTATCACCACCGAACTTACCGAAATTGTAAGTGGTGCTGCTGCCCTACAAGGTTAGTTCGTTTCTTCTGATTCCGTTTCTGCCTCCGGGTTGTCCGCTAATTGGATATGCTGTAAGGCGGGCGCCGAAAACTTTGTAATCATAACGACCAACAAGGTCATGATTCCTCCGAAAACAACTGCGGGTACTGTACCCATCAATCGGGCCGTAGCACCACTTTCAAAGGCGCCCAATTCATTACTTGAGCTAATGAACATCATATTGATGGAAGACACTCGTCCTTTGATTTCTTCGGGCGTTTTTAACTGAAGGATTGAGTGCCGGATAACCACACTTACGCCATCAAACATCCCCGCCAAAAACAAACACAGAAACGATATGATAATGTTTGTAGAAAGTCCGAAACCAATGATACATATGCCAAATCCGAAAATGCACAACAATAATTTAGGACCAATTTTTTTCTTCAAGGGCAGATAGGCCAATACAAACAGCAAACAAACAGAACCGATCCCATGGGCGCTGCGCAACCATCCATAACCGATTTCATTGACCTGCAAAATTTCTTTCGAGTACACAGGTAATAAGGCCTCTGCGCCACCAAAGAGCACCGCAAACAAATCGAGGCTCAGTACCGCCAGAATAATTTGCGAACCGAAAATAAATCGAAACCCTTGTCCCATTCCCTGAAATACACTACCCGCCAATACCTTTTGTACAGGTCTAGCTTTAATCCGAAGAATACAAAATACAGAAATCAATAAAGTGCCAATCGCTACCAAAAGAGTATAACTAACGCCAATGGAAGCCATGCATAATCCTCCCGCTAATGGCCCTAATACCGAACCACTCAACCATGCACTACTGCTCCAAGTTACCGCCTGCTGTATGCGTTCGCGAGAAATCAGTAAAGGCAATAACGAAAACGAGGAAGGCGCCAAAAAAGAGCGAATACATCCACTCAAAAACATGGCTGAATAAATAAACCAAGCCACTGTTTTGACAGAATGGGCAGCCAGAAAAAAATGGGACGTAATCAACAATAAAAACAAGGCATTACAGACATATAATAAAATGCAAACCAAATATACAGTTCGCTTTTCCCATCGATCGACAAGATATCCCGCTATGAGGGCCATGCTGAAGGCCGGGATTAATTCTGCGAGGCCAATTAAGCCTAAAGACAAGGGATCTTTTGTGAGTGAGTACACCAGATAACTCACAACCGTAGTTTGCATAAACAACGAAAAGATAACCAGAAACCGGGTAGAAATAAAGGAGGTGAACTCTTTCTCCTTCAATAAGGATAAGGTTCGTAAGGCAGAACGTTGACCCATGCTGTCTGCAAAAATACACAGGGAACGATAGTTTTTGTAACTATCTTTACGCATCGCATGCTCAGGGTATTTTTCCAGAATATTGTAATGGCCTTTGATGAATTGCGCATGAATAAACTGCGTACATTCCTCTCCCTGTTGGGGGTTACTATTGGCGTCTTTTGCATTATCAGCGTGCTTACTGTTTTTGATAGTCTGCAAGTCAATATTCAAAACAATATGCAAACCCTTGGCAGCAATGTTTTGTATATCGGTAAGTTCGCTTGGATTCCGGAAGATGCCGGCGAATACCCGATGTGGAAGTTCAAGGCACGGCCTGTTTGCAACTACAATGAATTACAAGCCATTCGCAAACATGTAAATAGCGCCTCTTATGCCGCCATCTCCTACTCCGACGAAAGTGCCAATATTCGCTTTCAGGGGAATGAAGCCAAAGGGGTTGGTGTTTTTGCTGTCAGCTACGACTTCAATAAACTACAACCCATCGAAATAAATGAAGGTAGATATTTCTCCTTGTCTGAAATGCAAGGTTCGCAAAGCAATGGGGTCATCTTAGGAGAAACTGTAGCTACTGAATTGTTTGGGAATAACATTTCGCCCATCGACAAAAGCATCGATCTGATGGGGCGTTCCTTTCGCATTATTGGTGTGATGAAAAAGCAAGGCAAAACCCTGACCGGCTTTAACTTTGATGGCAGTGTAATTATTTGTTATACTTTCTTGGCTTCGTTTCGTAACATCGACAATAGCATTGGCAATGGATTTACCGATCCTAATCTGATGGTAAAAGCACGTAATGGATATTCGCTCGATGAAATGAAGTACGAGATTCGTTCGGTACTACGAGCATCGCGAAAATTACGCCCTAACGAAGCGGATAATTTTTCGTTTAATCAAGTCGACACCTTGCAAAAAAGCATCAGTAGCATCTTTGCAAACTTCAATATTTTTGGATGGATAATCGGTTTCTTCTCGCTCATCGTAGGCAGTTTTGGTATAGCGAATATTATGTTTGTTTCGGTAAAAGAACGAACCCGTTTTATCGGCGTAAAAAAAGCTATCGGTGCCCGCAAGTATATTATTTTAAGTGAATTTCTGATTGAGTCGATTGTCTTGTGTTTACTGGGCGGACTCACCGGTATTCTTCTTGTGATCATATTATCTGCAATCCTCAGCGGCCCTCTTGGGTTTCCCGTCTTTCTCTCCCTGCACAACTTTTTATTAGGGCTTAGTATTAGTGTTGTTGTAGGACTACTAGCCGGCTATCTGCCAGCGAAACGAGCGGCCAACCTCGACCCCGTTGTTGCTATCCGAAGTTGATCACAGAATTATCTTACTTTTGCTTTCATCATAAATAACCATGACCGAACAAATACAACAAATCATCACTGCATCCATAGAGACTAAACAAAAATTATTGTCTAACCACGAGATGCTGAAGCTGATTGCAGAATGTGCTGATGCAATTACCAAGACTTTCCAGCAAGGTAATAAAGTCCTTTTTTGTGGTAATGGTGGCAGTGCTGCAGATGCGCAACACCTTGCTGCTGAATTTAGTGGCCGATTTTATACAGACAGAGAAGCTCTCCCTGCTGAGGCTCTGCATTGTAATACGTCCTATCTAACGGCTGTAGCTAACGATTATAGTTATGATGTTGTGTATGCCCGATTAATTCAAGGCATAGGAAAACCAGGCGATGTGTTAGTAGGATTATCGACGAGTGGCAATTCGAAAAACATAGTAGAAGCCTTTAAAACCGCTAAACTCAAAGGAATGACTACCGTGGGATTTACCGGCGAACATGGAGGTTTATTACGGCCCATGAGCGATTATTTATTTGCCGTTCCTTCTCATGATACGCCTCGGATTC
>JBEISB010000039.1:0-13630 GCA_040375635.1 Chitinophagaceae bacterium
GAAGGCAAAGGCAGCATTAGCGTATTAGATGCCAACGAAGAAGAAGTGCAAATCGCCGCAGCTGATTTCGAAACGGAAGAGGCTCTTCTGCAACAAATTGCCCAACGAAAAGTAATTGAATTTGGAAAAGGATTTGCGAGCGAAATTTTACAGATGCCGGTAAGAGAGGTAGTACCCTTTCATACCAAAGAGCAACCCGCTTTTAATCGAAATTTTGAGTTATTGATTAAAGACCTACAAGACAGAGGCGCTGAACATCATAGTCTGTTTATCTTTAGCGAAAATCCCAAACAACTCGAACGCTTACGAAGCATCTTCAGCGAATTAAAAGCCAATATATTATTTACGCCTATCTCCTCTGCCTTATCAAAAGGCTTTATCGATAGCGATGTAAAAGTTGTTTGTTATACCGATCACGAGATTTTTCAGCGCTATCACAAGTACAAAATGAAGCAGGCGTATAGTCAGGGAAAAGCCTTGAGTTTACGCACCCTGCGCGACCTACAGCCCGGCGACTTTGTGGCGCATATCGATCATGGAATTGGTCGATATAGTGGATTACAAAAAATAGATGTGAATGGGGTGATGCAGGAGGCAGTTCGTATCATATACAAAGACAATGATGTGTTGTATGTGAATATCAATTCACTACATAAAATCACAAAGTACACAGGTAAAGAGGGCACCGAACCTAGGGTGCATAAAATTGGCAGTGGCGTTTGGGAGAAATTAAAAAACAAAACCAAAAAACAAATCAAGGATATCGCCGGCGACTTGATTCGATTATATGCTGCCCGAAGAGCATCTAAAGGTTTTGCTCATAATCCAGACTCTTATTTACAAACTGAACTCGAAGCCTCGTTTATCTACGAAGACACGCCAGACCAAAGCAAGGCAACCCTCGATGTAAAAAAAGATATGGAAGCCGATGCGCCCATGGATCGATTAGTATGCGGCGATGTAGGATTTGGGAAAACCGAAGTAGCGATACGCGCCGCTTTCAAATCGGTATGTGATGGTAAGCAAGCCGTGATATTAGTCCCCACTACCATACTCGCCTACCAGCACTATCAAAATTTCAAAGAGCGCCTAAAAGAGTTTCCTTGCACGGTAGATTATATCAATCGATTTAAATCGACCAAAGAAAAAAAAGAAACCTTACAAAGATTAGAGGCCGGTAAAATTGATATCATTATCGGAACGCATGCCCTATTATCCAAAGATGTAAAATTTAAAGATCTAGGGATATTAATCATCGATGAAGAGCAAAAATTTGGGGTGGGTGCCAAAGAAAAAATTCGAAGCCTAAAACACAATGTCGATACCTTAACCTTAACAGCCACACCCATACCGCGTACCCTGCAATTCTCGTTAATGGGAGCTCGTGATTTGAGTGTCATTAATACGCCACCGCCGAATCGACAACCTGTTCATACGGAACTGTCGATGTTTAACGATGAGTTAATTCGGGATGCTATTTATTATGAAACCGAAAGAGGAGGACAAGCGTATTTTATCCATAACCGGGTAAATGGCTTGGCCGAAATGAAAGCCCATATACAAAAACTATGTCCGGATATTGGTATTGGTATAGCTCACGGACAAATGGACGGCGATGAACTCGAAGAAGCCATATTAGATTTTATGGCGCAAAAGTTTGATGTTTTGGTTTGTACCAATATTGTAGAAAGTGGGGTGGATATTCCAAATGCCAATACCATAATTATTAATAATGCGCATCAATTTGGATTAAGTGATTTGCATCAATTGCGTGGAAGGGTTGGACGTAGTAATAAAAAAGCCTTCTGCTATTTACTATCACCCTCATTGAGTTTATTGCCAAACGATAGCAAAAAACGTTTACAAACCATAGAGCAGTATAGTGAGTTAGGCAGTGGGTTTTCGATATCAATGCGCGACCTTGATATACGAGGAGCAGGAAATATGTTGGGTGGGGAACAAAGTGGTTTTATTACCGACATTGGATTTGAGATGTATCAGAAAATTCTCAACGAAGCCATCAGAGAATTGAAGCATACAGAATTCAAAGAGGTATTTAAAGATCAGATCGACGACAAGAAAGATTATGTAAACGATTGCACCGTAGATACTGATTTAGAGATATTAATTCCAGATTCCTATGTAGAGAGTATTGCCGAACGATTATCGCTGTATACCCAACTCGATAATTGCGAAGGCGAAGAAGCCCTCGAAAGATTTAGCGCTAGTTTAATCGATCGATTTGGCCCTCAACCGAAGGCAGTGAAAGACCTCTTAACCGCTTTACGAGCGCGTTGGGCAGCCGAAGAGTTAGGCATTGAACGCTTGATCCTTAAAAACCATCAGCTTCGGTTATACTTTGTATCCAACCCTGCATCCCCTTACTTCGAAAGCGAAACCTTCCAAAAAATTTTAGAGATCATTCAATACCGAATGAATAATGCCCATCTAAAAAATATTGGCACTATAGGCATGCTAATTGTTGATCGAATCAACGGCATTGATGAAGTACTGAAAGCGTTGGAGACCTTGAAGGGAGAATAAGGCATATTATCTGTTTTTAGTTTCAACAACCATAAGTGTAACGACGAAAATCATGACTAATCCTTCCAACAAACTCATTATTAATAACAAGGACGCTAAAGCTATTGAGGCACTATTTTCTGCCGGAATGTTAGATTCTATGGAGGCCTAGTTTTTTTTAGGCAAACGAAAAATGGATGTTTAAGCCTATTTCGTTGATTATCAACAGTTTTTAAAAAATACCCGTCTGAAATTATCTAAAGGAGTTACCCACACCTGTGTATTACTCCTCACGCCTCAGACGTTTCGTTTTTCTACATTTGGAATCAGATAAACGAAAAGCTATATGACAATAGAAGATATTATGTTGCAATGTGAGTCGCTCATCTTTGGATCTAACCGTCCACTGAATGCGATGGATATTGAACAAATCCTGAAAGAAACCACTACAGAAGAAGAAGGCATTGATCAAGATCAGGTAAACAATGCCCTTGAAGCGATTGTAGAAAAATATGCTTCGGACTTTTACCCTTTTGAAGTAAAGCAGATTGGTGGCGGATACCAGTTTTTGAGTAAAAAAGCTTTTTATCCTACCCTATCGAAATTAAATGGCGAAAAGTTCACCAAGCGTTTATCTACAGCGTCACTCGAAACCCTTGCTATTATTGCCTATCGTCAGCCGATTACCAAAGGAGATATTGAGCATATTAGAGGGGTGAGTTCAGATTATTCGGTGCAAAAATTACTAGAAAAGGAATTGATTGTTATCTCCGGACGTATGGAAGATATGGTAGGAAAACCGCTAACCTATAGCACGTCTAAATCATTTATGGACTATCTCGGTCTTAATACATTAGATGAATTACCGAAACTAAATGAAATCTTACAGCAAGAAATTGTGGTACCTACAGAAGCTAGCGAAGCCCTTCCTGAAAACAATATTGAAGTGGTTGAACCAGAGGTTGAAATCGAAAACAGCAATATCATCAGTCTTGCCGTTAGCGAGACAGGAGAGCTTATTTCATTAGACAATCAAGAAGACCCAGAAAACGAAGACGAGAAAAACTAATTCAGTTACTCGTTATCGTTACGCAATAATTGTTTGATAAACACATTCACCTCATCTAAACGTTCTTGATTGAGGGTATAGTGTATGTTTTTTCCCACGCGGGTAGTGTTTACAAACTCTGCACGGCGCAAGATCGCCAAGTGTTGAGAGGCCACCGATTGCTCTACGCGAAGCTTCACATATATTTCTGTTACAGTAAGTCTGTCTCTTTCTTCTAACAATTTAATAATTGACTGTCGGAGTTTATGATTTATTGATCGCAAAATCATCGCAGCTTTTCTCACATTGGCATAGTTAACTTTCGCACCACTGCCTGTCGCCATTTCTTGATAGGCTACAATGTTAGAAGATAGGTTACTTTGTTCCATCCGATTTAATTTTAATATCTATTTAAATTAATAAAACCCATATGTGTAGTTTCAAGATAACCATGTAGTAAATGTTATTTAAAACGCCTTGGGTGGGTAAAAATAGTAATATTATTAAAAAATCAATTGTTTATAACTTGTTTATTTTGTTAACGTGCACATTTTTCAGGTAGAAGGGTGTCGAACCAATCAGGTCGGCGGGCTTTTCGCGGGCCATCATTTCGTAGGAAAGCCTATGCAGCAGAGAATCTGAGAGTGTTACCTCCCTTGCCTCTTGAAAATCAATGGGTTGTGCGCCCGATTCAACAAGAATTGAAACCTGATTGATCAACGCATGGGCACGAACTTCCTCTTGATGTAAGATGGCTATCTCAATATCCGTGGTCTGTCCACTCAAATAAGTGGCAGTAAAATACTCATTCTCCCTGGCCCGTATCACAGCTATTATATTTTCATTGGGAGCAGCGGCACGCAATAAGTCTAGCTTATTAAACAAGAAAAGAGGGAGATTCTTGGCATAACAAATCCCCTTAGCCACAGCCAAAGAGATACGCAATCCCGTATACGAACCTGGACCATTCATCACAAACACAGCCTCAATATCTTCCCAAGAAATACCTGCCTGTACCAACATCATTTCGAGCTGGGCATGTAGCCACTGTCCATGATCGGTAGAGGATAGCCGAACACAAGTTTCTACTATACGCTCATGATTCATGAGTAAGATGCGAGCGTCTGGCGTTGCTGTATCGAGATAAAAACTGTATTTCATGCAGGGGGTAAAGATAAGGCATAGAGAATATTGCCTCTGTATTCTTCGTGCCCGATATTCTGATTTATCTTCGTTGCATGAGTAAAAAAATCATCAATTCCCCACAAGCTCCGGCCCCTATCGGCCCTTATAGTCAGGCCATAGAAGGAAACGGACTCCTTTTTATTTCTGGACAAATTGCCTTAGATCCGCACAATGGAGAATTGGTCATGGACAGCATAGAAACAGAAACAAAGCAAGTGATGCAGAACCTACAAGCCATATTAAACGAAGCGGGTCTCAGCTTTTCGCATGTAGTAAAGACCAGTATTTTTTTAAGTGACATGGCTCATTTCGGCACCGTCAACACTATATACGCCAACTATTTTAGCAGTGATTTCCCGGCCAGAGAAACCGTACAAGTGGCAGGATTACCGCGTGGGGTGAATGTAGAAATCTCAATGATCGCTTGCAGAAGCTAAATCTTCAGTTGTTTCATTTCCGATTTGTTTCACCCACATTATTATTTATCTTGTTAGGAAAAAATCAAACAATATGACAAACGAAAATGACATCTTACGCAACGAAGATCAAGACCAAAACCGTCTGCCTTCTATGCTCAATGTACTTTCCATACTAACTATCAGTGGAAGTGCATTTGCTGCTATCTCTTCTATGTATAGTTACTTTACGGTTTGCAAATCGGCCGAGGCTATGGAAACGCAAGAAATGCCAGAAGTTGGTGGCATGTTAGGTGATATGCTCGATTCTGCTGTGAAGTTGCTAAACAAGCAGTGCGAAAATCGACTCGTCATTTTGGTGGCCACTTTAGCCAGCAGCCTTCTGTGTTTGTTTGGCGCCCTCATGATGCGCAAACTAAAAAAGCAGGGTTTTATGGTATATATCATTGGCGAATTGGTTGGACCGGCTGCTATGTCTGCCATATTAGGATCTCTGGCCTTTGATGGCATCATGTCTATTTTGGGCATGGTAGTTCCCATTTTGATGATCATCTTATATGCCACCCAACGCAAATACTTGGTTGCTTAATTTGATTATAGCAATTCCATCAGTATGCGATTTGCTGACTCCCAACTATAATCTTTTTCAACCCGATGGCGGGCATGACCGGCGATGCTGTTATGTTTTGCAGTATCGGCTAAAAGACTCAGTATCTTATCGACAAATTCATCTGCATTTTCGGCCAATATAATTTCTTCATCCGGTATAGCCAATAAGGAAGCATTGGCAATAGAGGTCGTAATGCAGGGCAAACCCATACTCATCGCTTCTAACAATTTATTTTGCAACCCGGCACCACTAAATAAAGGAGCCACAAATAAACGGCTCAGGGAATATGCCTGTCGGATATCTTCGATCCATCCACCGACAATAAGATTTGCATGACTATATTGTTGAAAGGCCTCTCCACCGGCCCCGACGATGAACATGCGTATATCTTGTTTTTTCTGCACCAATGCAGGCAAAAGTTCATGTATCAGATAGTTTACCGCTTGTTGATTGGGTATATAAGTAAGGTTTCCGCAAAACAAAATATCATAGATAGGCTTCACCTGCTTGGCTTTAAAAAATTGGGTATCAACCCCATTAGGCACTACCGCTACCTGATTCGGCTGCACGGCAATTTGCGATTTATCGAAGTCCGAAATAATCGTACATGCATCGAACGAAGGAATTATCTTCTGCTCAAAAAGTCTCATGGTTCGGGCTTCTCGTTGGTAAAACCATTTCCGGAGTCCAGCCATATTTGCCTGCATTCTATCATAGTTTAAGGCAAAGGCATCCTGCAAATCGAGCACCTTATGATAAGGCATATCTTGAACATACAAGGCTGTGCGCGATAACTGAGCATACAGCGTGTCTGGTTTTAGCTGCGCAATATCGACAAGCCACTTCTGCTTGCACTTAGGGTCATAAAAATAGCCCACCTGCACAGGTTGTGCCCGCAACAAAGATTTCAATACCTGCCAATAGCGCATGAGTGTGCGCGGCTTATAGACTGTCATTGAGCGACAAAAAGGTTCTAACGCTTGTCGATCCTTTTCTTTTACCTCCTTATCCTGCAAGGCAAAAAGATGAATATGATAATAACGAGATAGTTGCTTGATCTGATGATAGGCACGCAACTTATCGCCCTTGTCGAGTGGATAAGGAAACCGTGAAAGTATTATCGCTATTGACTTACGCGTTTGCAAGGGTTGATGGATTAGATAAAAGTTGAACAAGGTGTTGATACATCACTTGAGTTTGATAATAGGTCTCTGCATGGTGGCGGGCTTCTTGGCCCATTTGCTTAGCCTTATCCGGCTCTTGCAAACAAGACAAAATCGCCGCTCGAAATTCTTCGGGCGAATCAGCTAGCAAGATCTCTTTGCCATGGGTAAGTCCTAAACCCTCGGCACCCACACGAGTGGATATAATTGTTTTTCCCAAAGCCATTGCCTCCAGTATTTTTATTCGGATACCTGCTCCCGAACGTAGAGGAACCAACATGATATTTTTTGATAAACTAAAGACAAGGGCATCATCAATTTCACCCAGCACCACCAAATTTCGTTTCGAATCTGATACCAAAGAAACGGGCATGTTACGCCCGGCTAAGTACAATGTTAGCGCTGGGTATTCAGGAAAGCCTTCACGCCATACTTCCTCCACAAACCATTGCACACCTTCTACATTCGGCACCCAATCCATACTGCCAAGATGATAACAACTGAAGACATCTTGTTGCACGACTGGCAGATGTGGATGAGTATCGACACCAAAAGGCAGATAATAACCACGAGAAATTCCTTGCGATTCGAGCCAATCTTTTTCTTGATTAGAGATGGTGAGCAAACGATCAAATTGATGTAGAATCTCCATCTCATATTTTTTCAATCTACTCGTCAGCAATTGGAGATAACGACGTTTCAGAAAAGACGATTCGTGTTGTGAAAGGTGCTGCCATATTTTATGTTCGATATTATGCACCCTGCACACGCATAAAGCCTTACTGTGCAAACGGGCCAGCGACAAGTAAGGAGATGTATATATACTTTCGAACTGAATCACATCAAAACTTTCTTGTTGCAGAATAGATACCAAAGCTTTCTCGACGTCCTTATTCACAAAGCGGGTAACATGGTACGACTTATCACTAAAAAGATTAAAGAAAGCAGAGAGGGGGTTGATATGGGTGCGTACATATACTGTTCGAAAGAGATGCAACGCATGGTAGTAGGAGGGCAGGTCGTTCTCATCTACCCAATGTTTAGAGGTATTTAAACTGAGTACGCTCACCTGACATCCTTGTTCGAGATAGGCCTGTATACTTTGATTCATGGCTATGGAACCACCATCACGCAATGGAAACGGAATACGGGGCGTAAGGATAAGAATTTTCAATGCCATCTGCGAAAGCCGAAAATAGATAAAATACTTGATTATTTTTGTTGCGTGAGTAAACTAAGTCTCGTCTTTTTGGGTAGCAAGCCCATCGGTTACCATTGTCTACACTACCTGCTTCAACAAGGTGATTCTTTGGGGGTAGAAGTAAAGGCCATTCTGAGTAACGACAACCCCGTGTTTTCAAAAAGCTTGAGTCTTACAGCATTAGCCACTGCCCACCAAATACCCGTGCTTAGCTCCTTAGATGAGCTGCCCGAAGTTGACTTTTTATATAGTGTTCAATACCATCAAATTCTTACCCAAACACAAATCCGCTGTGCCCGTAAGATAGCTGTCAACTTGCATATGGCACCATTGCCTGAATACAGAGGATGCAATCAATTTTCGTTTGCCATCGCCGATCAAAAAAAATCATTCGGCACTACCATACATCGTATCGATGAACGAATCGACCATGGCGATATTTTGTTCGAAAAACGATTTGATATCCCTGATCATTGTTGGGTAGATACTTTATATCAACTCACCTTTGATGCCTCACTCGATTTATTTATCGAGACTTTGCCCGATCTATTACAAGGTCGATACACGCCACTATCACAAACAGAAAGAGTAGCCACGCATGGCACTTCTTTGCACTATCGTAAGGATATTGAATCCCTAAAAAACATTCATCTCGATTGGACAGCCGAACAGATTGAGCGACATATTCGAGCTACTTATATGCCAGGCTTTGAACCTCCGTACACCCTTATTGATGGAGAGAAAATCTATTTTAGCAAGTCATGGCAATAAAACGAATTGTTTGTACTGTTACCAACGACTTACATTACGATCAACGTATGCGTCGGATCTGCACCTCTTTATCGAATGCAGGTTATCAGGTAACCCTTATAGGCAGGCGACTCCCTCATTCACCGAGCTTGAACAAGCAGCCTTATTCGCAAAAACGATTGTTTTGTTTTTTCACCAAGGGAAAATTGTTTTACGCCGAATACAATCTGCGTTTATTTCTTTACCTCTTGTTTCTCTCGACCGACTTGTTTTGCGCCATCGATTTAGATACCATACTGCCTAATTATTTGGCTTCGCTGATACGACGAAAAAAGAGGGTGTATGACGCACACGAATTATTTTGTGAGATGGAAGAAATTGTATCGCGACCAAGCATCTACCGAATTTGGAAAGGCATCGAAAGATGGGCTGTTCCTAGATTTCCACAAGGTTATACCATTGGTACTTGTTACGCTCAAGAATTCGAAAAGATGTATGGCGTTCATTATGCCGTAGTACGAAATGCTACCGTATTACAACCCGAACCACCCGCGTATCAAGCCGGCGAAAAGTATATCCTATATCAAGGGGCTGTGAATGAAGGTCGCTGTTTTGAAACCCTCATTCCTGCCATGCGCCATGTAGATTGTCGCTTGTTGATTTGCGGTGAAGGAAATTTTTTCGAACAGGCTCAACAATTGGCAAAACAATATCAACTTCAAGACAAGATTCAATTTACGGGTTATATAGAACCCAATACATTAAGGTCTTACACACAAGGAGCCTATATTGGGATTACGCTCTTTACCCGACAGAGTAAGAGCAATTACCTCTCGATGGCAAACCGATTTTTTGATTATATGCATGCCGGTGTTCCTCAAATTTGTATGGATTTTCCGGAATACCATGCTGTAAATCAACAATACGAGGTAGCCCTGCTATTACCTGATAACACGACGGAAGAAAGCATTGCCAAAGCCCTACGAGAACTGCTACAAAACGACGAACTTCACAAGCGATTGCAAACCCATTGTTGGCAAGCCCGAAAAGAATATTGCTGGCAAACCCAAGAGAATACATTACTTCAATTTTACGCAAAACAATTTGAGTAAAAAACTACATATCATCAGTTTAGATATTCCTTACCCAGCTGACTATGGCGGGGCTATCGATATCTTTTACAAACTGAAGGCCTTACATGCCGCTGGCGTAGAGATTACCTTGCATTGTTTTTTATATGGACAACGTTTGCCTCATGCCGAATTAACACAGTACTGTTACAAGATCTTTTATTACCCTAGAAAAACCGGATGGAAAGGCATTCACCCGACGCTTCCGTACATTATTTCGTCGAGGCGACATCCAGAATTGTTACGCAATTTATGTGCAGATAATGAAGCTATCTTGTTTGAGGGATTACATACAACTGCACTAGCAAATCATCCAGCCCTAGCGCATCGAAAAAAAATCTTCAGGGCGCATAATATCGAATCCGATTACTACCGAGGAATGGCCAAACATACCTTATTATCCTTCCGGCACTGTTATTTTCTCATCGAATCTTTTCTATTAAAACGCTACGAAAAAGCGCTCCCTTCCTTTCAACATATCTTAGCGATTTCTCCCGCTGATTGCGAATGGTTTCAAAAACAGTATCCGCATATCCCAACCTCATTATTACTACCCTTCCATCCTTATGATGCTGTTTGTAGTCTTGTTGGAAAAGGTAATTTCTGTTTATATCATGGTAATTTATCCATCAGCGAAAATCAAGAGTCTGCAGCGTATTTAGCGAAAGAAGTTTTTTCAACCTTATCATTCCCATTATTACTTGCAGGCAAAGACCCCTCTTCGGCATTGAGTGCTTTAGAGAGTCAACAAATTCGCATCATCCCTAATCCTTCCAAAGACAATCTACAGTCGTTAGTGAAAGAAGCCCATGTCAACGTATTGCCTAGCTTTCAGATGAGTGGCATGAAACTTAAATTATTGTATGCCTTGTTTTCCGGAAGACATTGTATTAGTAATGATGCTTCCTTATGCGCGTTTGTTGGCGACACCTTACATTATGCTTCGAGTACAGCAGAGTGGCGCGAAAAAATTACAGACCTTATGAACAAGGCTTTTACAGCCGAAGACATCAAAAAGAGATCCTTGGCTATGCAGGCTTTCAACAATCAAACAAATGTGGTTATACTAGTATCCTTGCTATAAGTTGATGATGACCTATCAATATACCACACTGGCATTATCAATAACCCGTCCATGTTCGGTGCGCAAAATGCGAGAACGGAATTTTTGCAAAATCGTATAATCGTGCGTAGCCATCATAATCGCAGTACCGTAGTCAACACAAATAGAATGCAACAATTGCATAATTTCATCGGAGGTGTCTGGATCAAGATTTCCAGTAGGCTCATCGGCTAAAATTAATTTCGGATTATTGAGTAAGGCGCGAGCGATATCTACTCTTTGTTGTTCGCCACCACTCATCTCATAAGGCATTTTATTTCCTTTTCCTTTTAAGCCCACCTTACTTAACACATTATCGATCTTTTCCTTCATCAGATTGCGGTCGGTCCACCCCGTTGCCCGTAATACAAACAGTAAATTTTCATTGACATTTCTATCGGTCAACAATTGAAAATCTTGAAACACAATCCCTAAGTTGCGTCGCAGAAAGGGTACGTTTTTCCAGGTAAGGTTGCGAAGGTTAAAACCACAAACCTCGCCTTCACCCCTTAGTAGCGGGATATTGCCATATAAGGTTTTTAGCAAACTCGATTTCCCAGTCCCTGTCTTACCAATTAAATACACAAATTCTCCTTTGCGGATACTCAAGTTTACATCGCCCAAAATAAGGGCGCCCCCTTGATAAATCTGGGCATCGCTGAGGCGTACTACCACTTGCTGTTGGTCTGACATATACGATAGGCTTTGCCGCAAATGTAAGTCAATTGATGCAATACAGCCCCCGTCACAGTAAAAAACGAAGTGAGCCTTTGACCGCTTGTGCAAATTTTAATATTCAGGGGGAAATGATACCTTTGCCGGAAAGAAATTCGCATATGCCTCACTACGTTAGAATGGGTAAAATACCCCATAAGCGCCACACCCAATTTCGAAAAGAAGATGGCGGGTTATATTCTGAACAGCTGTTTAGCACAGAGGGCTTTTCGTCGAATTATTCTTTACTGTATCACATTCATCCCCCCACCATCATCACCGACACCCAAGAGCCTACAGATATTAATCCTAGAATTGCGACAGCTAACATTTTAAAACACAGAAGCTTTCAGGGATTTAACATCAGTCCTGAAGAAGATTACCTACAGAGTCGTAAGCCGGTATTGGTGAATAACGACTGTCATATCAGCTTAGCGGCCCCCGCAACAAGTTTGACACAATATTTTTATAAGAATGCCGATGCCGATGAAGTGATTTTTATTCATGAAGGAAGTGGCAAGGTCCTTACGGCCTATGGCGAATTGCCTTTTTCGTATGGCGACTACATTGTAATTCCACGTGGGACTATTTACCAAATCCATTTTACAACTAGTGATAATCGATTGTTCATCATTGAAAGTTTTGGTCCGATTCGATTTCCGAACCGCTACTTAAGTAAGTACGGACAATTGATGGAGCACTCACCTTATTGCGAACGAGATATTCGCGTGCCCGAAAATTTACAACCCATCGACCAAAGCGGCGAGTTTCTGATCCGCATCAAAAAGAAAGGCTTGTTATACCCTGTTACCTATGGCACACATCCTTTTGATGTGGTAGGCTGGGATGGTTGCGAGTATCCTTACATTTTTAGTATTCATGATTTTGAACCTATCACCGGACGTGTCCATCAACCACCGCCCGTGCATCAAACCTTCGATGGAAAAGATTTTGTGATCTGTTCCTTTGTTCCGCGTTTATACGATTATCACCCAGACGCCATACCGGCACCTTATAACCATAGCAATATAGACAGCGACGAAGTGTTGTATTATGTTGATGGTGAATTTATGAGTCGTAAACATGTTACTAAAGGAATGATTACCTTGCATCCGAGTGGTATTCCGCATGGTCCTCATCCGGGAGCCGTCGAAAAAAGTATCGGCAAAAAAGAAACCCCCGAATTAGCCGTTATGGTAGACACCTTCCGGCCCTTGCATCTTACCGATTATGCGTTAGGGATAGAAGACAAAGACTATACCATGAGTTGGGCCGAATAGGATCGATTCACAACCTCAATCCTATCATGAAAAATAACAGACATAGCCTTTTAAAAATAAAATTGCAAATCAGAATATTATGGAAACAACAAACGTAACGGCAAGCGACCCATTAATTGGTGCGACACAAGATTTTTTACCTTTATTGGGGACCGACTATGTTGAATTATATGTAGGAAATGCCAAGCAGGCCGCTCACTATTATAAAACTGCTTTTGGCTTCCAGACCTTGGCCTATGCAGGTCCTGAAACAGGGGTTAAAGACAGAGCCTCGTATGTGTTAGGTCAGAATAAAATTCGCTTAGTGCTTACCTCGCCTCTACAGTCCAATCATCCTATAGCCGAACATCATAAAAAACACGGCGATGGGGTTAAGGTTTTGGCGTTATGGGTTGATGACGCTTACGATGCCTATGAGCAAACCATGAAACGAGGCGCACGTTCTTATATGGAACCCCAAACGCTGAGCGACGATAACGGCGAGATCCGCATGAGTGGTATTCATACC
>JBEISB010000250.1:0-2234 GCA_040375635.1 Chitinophagaceae bacterium
ATATGTCTATTAAAAAAACAATGCCCGAGCTCGAACGCTTATCTGCCGAAGCTTTTGTGTCGAGCCAAAAAATTCCCATTATTGTTGTGCTCGACGAAGTGCGTAGCATGAGCAATGTTGGCTCTGTTTTTCGGACTGCCGATGCCTTTCGGATTGAAGGGATTTATTTATGCGGTTACACACCCATACCGCCACATCGCGACATTCAAAAAACGGCTCTGGGCGCCACCGAAACGGTGATGTGGAAACATTTTGTCACCACCGATGAGGCAATTGCATCTTTACAATCCTCGGGATACACCATCTTATGTGCCGAACAAACTCATGGCAGTATTCCTCTCCATACCTATCCCTTCGAAACACAAAAGGCCTATGCCATCGTAATGGGTAATGAAGTGAATGGAGTGCAAGATGCCATCCTGCAACAAGCCGATGCCTGTCTCGAAATTCCGCAGCTAGGCAGTAAGCATTCTCTCAATGTTTCGGTAAGCACAGGCATTGTGCTGTGGGAAGCTGTTCGTCCTTTTCTCGAGCTATTATAATCCCTAAAGTGTTTGTACATTCGTTGGCCTGTATGCTACGTATCTATTGTATAATCCTTGTTTGGTTTGGCCTTACGGCAAACAACGCCTATGCACAAACAAGGCAATCCGACTCGATGCGCAATAAGCAATTGAGTTATAACCGCCTGATGCAACAACAAAAGCAACAGGAAGAACAACGCAAGGCGCAGGAGTTAGCCCAGGCCGAAGCCAAAAAAAATAGTGCTGTTGTGGTTGCCTACGATAGCAAAGGCAATAAGATAGAAACCACGCAAGTAAAGCAAGGGCGGCATACACTTACCACCACCACAACGACCACAATTATTATTCCGCCACCGCCGCCAATTCTTAATCGTCCTGTAAACCCCGATACGATCAATACCGATTCGATTGCCTTGCAAGTGGTAAAATCAAAAAATCGTTTACAGGTTTGGTATAAGGGTAAAGTGATTACGGCCTATAAATGTGTGTTTGGTCCAACCTTTATGCAACAAAAATGTATGGAAGGCGATCGATGCACACCCGAAGGCTCTTTTACGATTCAAACTTGTAAAGACCACCATAAGTGGGATAAATTTATGCTGCTCGATTACCCCAACGAAGAATCACGCCGACAGTTTGAAGAAAATAAACGGAAAGGTATAATTCCAGCCCATGCCAATATCGGCGGACTCATTGGCATTCATGGTATCTGGTTTAATGGCGATAATGTCATTGACTTAAAACATAATTGGACAGATGGATGCATCTCTCTAAAAAATAAAGATGTAGAAGAATTAGCGAAACTGGTAAAACCCGGTGTTACCAAAGTAACCATCATTCGTTAATATATTCTCTGAAGAACAATCTATTAACCCAAACACCATGGCTACACTTACTATTCACCGAAACGCTGAATACAATAACCGATGGCGCGATTATCAAATTCTTTGTAATGGTAAAAAATTGGGTTCTATCGCCAACGCCGAAAGTAAATCGTTTGCATTACCGGCCGGCACATACACCTTAGAGGCAAATATAGATTGGTGTGGAAGTCAACCCTTACAAATTGAATTACAAGAAAATGAAAGCCAAGAAATTACGGTGAGTGGCTTTCGTTTGGGCAAATGGCTCATGCCGGCCACAGGTATGGTTGTGGTATTGCACTTTCTAATCAATAACCTCATCGGGCGTTTCGATTACCTAATTTTTTTAGTATTTCCCGGGTTTTTGTATCTGATCTATATGTTGAGCTTCGGGAGGAAAAAATACCTCGTATTAAAAAACGGTAATACCTTAGAAACCGCAGGAAGCTGGAAAGATAGACTGCAGTAATAATTATCGTTTTTGATTCGAATCCAAAAAAATCGCCAGGGCTTGATCTCGACGAAACTCCCTCTTCAATGAGGTTCCTCGTGATATGCAGAAGGGATTATTTATAGGTCAAATCTTGAGAATCGTTTAGTTTTGTACCGTAAATAACTAGATTATGGAAACTGCCTTAGAAAATGGTATTTATATCAGCGATAAAGCCAAAGAAAAAGTGTTGCAGCTATACCAAGAAGCCGGTTTAGATGATAGTCACTTTATACGTGTTAGTGTTGTCGGCGGTGGTTGTAGCGGACTGAGCTATAAGCTCGATTTCGATAATGAAATCAAACCCATGGATCAGACTTTCGAAGACAAGGGTATTAAACTAGTAACGGATTTAAA
>JBEISB010000185.1:0-4175 GCA_040375635.1 Chitinophagaceae bacterium
ATAACAGTAATTCCAGATTTGGTTTTCGATATACTCTTCGATGTACTTGTAATTCTTAAAGATGGTCTCGTCTGGAATAAAAGTAATGCGGGTGCCATTCTCTTCTGTTGAACTTACCTCCTTGTGTTCTTTCACCAAAACCCCACGCTCAAACTCCGCCATCTTCATCTTCCCTTCGCGATAGCTACTTACCACAAATCGATTACTGAGGGCATTCACCGCCTTAGTACCTACCCCATTCAATCCCACCGATTTCTGAAACACTTTACTATCGTACTTAGCGCCGGTATTAATTTTACTCACCACATCAACCACCTTACCCAGCGGAATGCCCCGACCATAGTCGCGGATACTCACCTCGCCCTGTTTTACCGAAATATCAATATGCCGTCCAAAGCCCATCATGTGTTCGTCGATACAGTTATCAACGACTTCTTTCAGCAATACATAAACGCCATCGTCTACGCTGCTTCCATCGCCTAACTTTCCGATATACATACCGGGCCTTAATCGTATATGTTCGCGCCAGTCGAGCGACCGTATCGAACTCTCATCATATTCGTGTGCTGCCATAATCTTTTACCAAAGGCCACAAATATATTTGAATCGGCGTTGGTGCCACTCAATATTATGCACAATGGGGTGGAAATTTAGTCGAGACCCCCTTTTGGACTTTCAGAAAGGGAGAAAATGCCAATTGGTGGTTGCGATTTTTTTCCAAAGCAATCCGCCGCTTTTTTTGTGCACCTACCTTGGGGATATCGCCCTAAGGAAGCGAATAATTTGTGGGATATGTGCATAAGCATGTAAATTCGTGCCCCCGCTAGTGGATTTCATGGTGGAAATCCTGTGAATTGCTCGGCATAAAATTATCACAAACGAAAGGTGATAATGCGTGTCTAGACGATTACATTCGTTCCCCATCCTCCAAAAACCTCTATTTTAATACCCCTATGGCTGTAGCTAACAAACTCAATACCCGAACCAAAAAACCAGATCTCTCTCCTCTTTTGTATGGTAAGATGGCCCCGCAAGCACCCGATCTAGAAGGTGCCGTGCTTGGAGCCATTATGCTGGATACCCACAAGTTGGCGGAAGTGCTCGAAATTATTCAATCGCCAGATTGCTTTTATTCGGATGCCAATCAACGAATTTATGGCGCCATTCGAAGCTTATTTGATAAAGGTTCTCGCATCGACTTCATGACGGTATGCGAAGAACTGCGTAAAAACAGCGAGCTCGAAATGGCTGGCGGTAGTTATTATGTAACCTCATTAACACGCGACGTGGTGAGTACCGCCAATATTGAAGAGCATGCGCGTATTGTGATGCAGAAATACATTATGCGTGAGTTGATACGTATGAGTGGAGAGGTGATTGGAGAAGCCTACGAAGACACCACCGATGTATTTGACCTCCTCGATAAAGCCGAAACCAATTTATACGAAATTACCGACAAGCACTTACGGAAAAACTTTAGCAATATCGGATCATTATTATCGAGAACCATTGATGAAATAGAAGCACAAAACAACAAACGAGATGGATTAACCGGTGTTCCCTCTGGCTTTACCGAACTCGATAAACTTACTTCGGGTTGGCAACGTACTGACCTCATTATCTTGGCTGCCCGTCCTGCCGTTGGTAAAACAGCCTTCGCCCTCAATCTGGTAATGAATGCTGCCTTCAATCAAAGTCAACCTACCGGAGTCGCTTTATTTTCCTTAGAGATGAGCGCCGGACAGCTTGTAAAACGTATGCTTTCGGCGGTAACAGAAGTGCCTTTGTCGAAAATCACCAAAGGACAATTAGCCGAGCATGAGGTTGTTCAGCTGCATCAACGGATGAGCAAGCTAGCCTCTGCCAATATATTTATCGACGATCAGGCTGCCCTCAACATTTTTGAATTGCGCGCCAAATGTCGCCGTTTAAAACAGAAGCATAATATCGGCATGGTGATTATCGATTACCTGCAATTGATGCAGGGCTCTAATGCAAATGGGGCTAACCGTGAACAAGAGATTTCTAAGATCTCGCGCGACTTGAAAGGACTCGCCAAGGAATTAGAAATTCCAATTATCGCCTTATCGCAATTAAACCGGGGTGTAGAAACCCGTAAAGAGTCGAAGATGCCGATGCTGAGCGACCTTCGTGAATCGGGAGCCATCGAACAAGATGCCGATATGGTTATGTTCTTGTACCGCCCCGAATATTATAGTCTGGACAAAAACCCTGATGGAGAAGTGATACCGGGTGAAACCTGGATTAATGTTGCCAAGCATCGTAATGGAAGAACTGAAATTGTGAAAGTAAAAGCCAATCTTGATTATCAAAAATTCGAGGACATGCCGCAGAGTAACGATTTCGCAATCTTTAGTGGCAATTCACCCGACCCTGCAGCAGGGATCAAGAGCAATTATGGCGATGGACCAAAACTTTCTATACAAGAAGGCTTTGAACGCAGACCTTCACGGGTAAATGATCTCGAGTTGGATGATGATGAGTTTCGTCGTCCTGATGCGGGGAATACCCCACCCGAAGATGTTCCGTTTTAACGAAACGCGAATCCCTCATTCAGGAACGATAACCTTATAAAATGGCTTTCGGTACTACCCTACGCGTTACCGTTTTCATTCTTTTATAGAGCGATGCTTTATGATCAGGATTTTCGAGTAAGGTAGAAGGCCAAGCATTTTGCGGCTGATATTCTACTTCCATGCCTTGTAAGACAGAACGAGAAATGATTTGATCATGAATAATCGTTACGCATTCGGTGTTCAGATTCGCACTTCGTGGATCTAGATTAAAAGTACCGATAACCGTAATGCCTTTATCAATAACCATCGACTTCGCATGCAAACCAAAAGTGGGTGCAAAGTTGATTTTCTTTTGTAATGCCCCCGTCATCAGCTTATAGCGATCTGCCGCATCCGGACGAAACTCAAACAATTGCACCCCCGCGCACAATAAGTCGCTCCGACATTTCTGATAAGCTGCAAACGCTTCAAGATTATCGGTAGAGGCCAGACTATTGGTAAGCATACGAACACGAACGCCCCGTTTGACGGCATCTGCAAACAATTGCAATCCACTTGGGGTTACAATTACATAAGGAGACTGAATGTCTATACTCTTGGTTGCCGACATGAGTAGATGAGTAAGGGTATCAGTAGTTATACCACCTCCATGTAAATCGCTGCCTTTATTTTTTCCGGGCACATCAGAAACAAAATCAACTTGTTGCGTCCAAATGATTTTACCAGCATCTTGTAAGTCGTGAAAAGCCTGAGGCAAACCTGCTATTTTGTTGCGTACTTGTGGCCAGAAATTCTCTGGATTACAAGCATACTCATGCAGCAAAGTATATTTTGTTTGCGGATCTTCGTGCAACGAATCTGGAATCACAGTTTCGACAGGCACACTTAACCTATGGGTCCAAAACTGATGAAAGGATCTTTGCATAGATTGAGTAACCTTTCCAAGCAGTAAAACATCCCGATCGCGAAAATTATATTCGTGATTATAATCAAAATACTCATCAGCAATATTTCTACCGCCTGTAATGCCTATCTGTCCGTCGACCAGAAAGACTTTATTATGCATGCGCTGGTTAGCACCACGAAAATGAGTGCAAAAAGCCGATAACTTCTGACAAATATTTTTACCCAAATTAACACCCGGATTATAAATTCGGATATCAATATTGGGATGAGCGGCTAAGGTTAATAATTCTTTACCGCTAGCCTCTACCATAATATCATCGACGAGGATACGGACCTTTACCCCTCGGTCGGCAGCGCGTAAGAGGTAGTCGCAGGCAATTAGTCCTACATTATCGACCGAAAAAATAAAATACTGTATATCGATTGTCTTCTCTGCATATTCGCTTAGCCAGGCTCTGCTAACCATCGCAGCATCGCCTTCTTCTAAAACATACACACCGGTTTGATTTTGCATACGCTCTCGATAAGGAAGAAGCTCTTTCGATAAAGAAGTACTGCTATCACGATGAATAGATTCGCAGAAATGAGAAGGCATTTGACACCCTTTCTTATCATGCCACGTACATGAGCAGAAAGCCGCAACACATAAACAGAAACATATTATCCTTTTCATTTTGTTGGCGAGTATCCCGAATTTGTATTCAATAATACAGTGAATGATTTGCGATTGAT
>JBEISB010000084.1:0-9460 GCA_040375635.1 Chitinophagaceae bacterium
GATTTGATGCTTAAAGGGTGATAGAATGTAAGGTGAGATAGGCTGCCAAGAACTTTTAAAAATAAAACAAAGCAAGAGGGGGAAACAGCATGAGAGTGAAGAAAAAAATCAGAACTCAAAACACCGCTTTCGCTATGTTTCTCATTCTGATTTTTCGTGATCCGGATTGGATTCGAACCAATGGCCTACAGCTTAGAAGGCTGTTGCTCTATCCAGCTGAGCTACCGGACCCGCTGAGTGGGCGCGAATTTAAAATAATTATGCTACAATCCGCCCCCAAAGCCAACTTTTATTTAAAGGAACCAGCCATTCGGTCTCTAATTTTTCTTTGGTATCTACTAAATGATTAAATAGAAGCGTGTCGGTTTCGATATATCCTTTTTCTAATGCGTACTTTACTTGTTGAATGGGCAAGGGCTGCGGTTTTTCGTTTACCAAAAAGGTAATCGTAAGACGGTCAAACAAATCAACCTGATATTGGCGCTCGAGACTTTTAATTACCCGAACCATACTATCGGTGCTGCATCCACCTACCGAACAACTACTTTCATCGGCAAGCACCACAATAAACTGCGAAAACAGTAGGGCCGCCCATCCCTTTACCATAGCTCCATGCGACATCCACTGTATATAAAATTGATACAACTGTTCTTGAATTTCTTTTTCTTCTTGCTCGGTAAAGGGCCGACTGCTTTGGTATATCCAAACCCTCGACTGGTTTGAAAAATCTTTAGGCAAGAGGGATTGTAGTGTCTGGTGTATCATCTTGGAATTATGGGGATATGAGATTTTATTTATCGAGCGAACGGGCTATCATTTCGGCAATGTCTAATACCTGCACCTCATCTTCTTTTTCGTTTTTCTTAACCCCATCACTAAGCATGGTTAAGCAAAAAGGACAATTGCTGGCAATTACACTGGCGCCGGTTTCTATGGCTTCAGTAGTGCGTTCCCAATTCACCCGGGTCGATCCTGCTTCTTCTTCTTTAAACATTTGCGCACCACCAGCCCCACAACAAAGTCCATTGGTTCGGCATCGCTTAAGTTCTACTAATTCCCCATCTAATATTTGCAACACCTCACGAGGCGCTTCGTAAATATTATTGGCTCGGCCCAGATAACAACTATCGTGGTAGGTTATCTTCTTTCCTGTAAACTCGCCCCCTTCTTTCATCCGCACTTTGCCTTCGTTGATGAGCGATTGCAAAAGAGTGGTGTGGTGAATCACTTCGTAGTTACCGCCTAATTCAGGGTATTCGTTTTTGAGGGTATTAAAACAATGCGGACAGGTAGTGACAATTTTCTTGACACCATACATGTTCAACGTCTGAATATTGTTGTAGGCCATCATCTGAAACAGAAACTCATTCCCTGCTCTTCGGGCCGGATCGCCGGTACACATTTCTTCTTTGCCTAATACCGCGAAGGAAATGCCCACGTGATTAAGAATTTCAACAAAGGCCTTGGTTACTTTTTGGGCTCGTTGATCGAAGCTCCCGGCACATCCTACCCAAAATAATATTTCGGGTGTTTCACTGTTGGCTGCAAATTCGGCGTATGTTTTTACTGTCATGAATTACTTTTTAGGAGAATAAAATTGTCTATTACGATGAAAGGAGGTTTTTTCTTTTTGGCATCTTTGCGTGTAGGTTCTTGTGTACGATGGACTAATTCGTCATCCAGGCATCTCGGTCATCAGGACTAAATTTCCAAGGGGCCATATTGTTTTCGATATTACCAAACATCTGATTCCACTCTTGTGGAGCATTGCTTTCTTCCATAACCAGATTGCGGCGTAATTGAATAATGATATCCAAAGGAGAAATGCTTACCGGACATTCTTGCACACAAGCATTACAGGTTGTACAAGCTCTTAATTCTTCTACACTGATATAATCGTGTAATAAGGTCTTTCCATCCTCTTGCCACGTTTGATGGGGTTGAATCTGACGGCCCACTTCTTCGAGACGATCGCGGGTATCCATCATAATTTTGCGTGGCGATAATTTTTTACCGGTTTGGTTAGCCGGACAAGCAGCGGTGCATCGACCGCATTCGGTACAACTATACGCATCCATTAAATTTTTCCAATGTAAGTCGTGCACATCTCTAGCGCCAAATTTGGGTATGCTTGCTCCTTCTGTCTGAGCCGGTGCTAACTCGGGTTGCATCATGTACAAGACTTCATTTTGGATCTCCTTCATATTCGATAGCTTCCCCTTTTCATCGAGTGAGGCATACCAAGCATTGGGAAACGCCAGTATCACATGCAAATGTTTTGAGTAGGGTAGGTAGTTCATGAACACAAAAATGCCGGCAATATGGGCCCACCAACAAATGCGTTCTATCGCTATCAAATTGCCTTCAGACAAACCTTGCAGCATAGGAGATACTAACGACGATATCCAGAAAGAGCCAGTAGCATGATAATGTGAAGAACCTAAGGCCTGTAGGTTTAGGTCGGCCGCATTCATGAGGAGAAATAAAGACATCAGTACAATTTCAAAACCTAAAATAAGATTAGCATCGCTGCGTGGCCATCCTCCGGATAACTCTCCTTGGTTGAAGCGCTTAATCTTAACCACATTACGACGGAATAGAAACACGACACAAGCAATCAGTACCAATGCGGCTAAGACTTCAAAACAGCCAATCAAAACGGTATAACCACTGCCTAAGAAAGGGAGAAACAATCGATGCTTTCCTGTAATCCCATCGAGAATAATTTCAACGATTTCTATATTGATGATGATAAAGCCCACATAGACACAAAGATGAAGCACAGCCACCAAGGGATTCGTGAACATCTTCCGCTGTCCCAAGGCATTGAGCATCAAGTTTCTCATACGGGCCTTGGGATTGTGTTTGAGTTCAATATCTTTTCCGAGTAAAATATTGCGGCGGATTTCGCTAATCTTTTTCCAAAACAAAAATAGGGCGGTTCCGGTAAGGATTACAAAGAGAATTTGTTGAATAAACTGCATAAGCAAGATGAATTGAAACAGGGGCAAAAACGCCACTATAGGTAATGTCGACAAATTTACACCATGAGTTTACATTTTCGAATAAGGCTGATTGATTTGTAATAACTATTTTTACACGAAATGGAAAGCATGAACAAACGCATTGCCTTACTCGACGAAGCCCAAGCCGACATTCGATTAACCCGACTGGCTTATGAGATTTATGAAAATAATCTCGAAGAAAAGGAGATAGTATTGGCAGGGATTCGCGAACGGGGCTATGCTATCGCCAATCAACTCAAGAAAAAACTGTCTGTGATTGGTGATATAAAGGTTAGTTTGATTGCCGTACACATAGATAAAGACAATCCCATAGACGTTACTGTGGAGCCTTCGGCTGATTGGGGTGGCCGTAATATTGTCTTGGTAGATGATGTGGCGAATTCGGGTCGAACGCTCTTGTATGCCCTAAAGCCCTTTTTAGCTGTAATACCATCTCGGATTCAGGTGGCGGTATTGGTAGACCGTAAACATAAAGTGTTCCCTGTATCGAGCGACTATATTGGCTTGCAGGTATCTACCACCTTGCAAGATCATATCATCGTGGAGGTAGAAAAAGGAAAGGTAAAAGGGGCTTACTTACGCTAAGTTTATAGGTTATCGCGGAAGTCTTTTCGGCGCACTAACTTCAAATCTTGCAATACTGTAGATTTTACATTCAACGTAAAATTATAACTCTTTAGTAATCCGAAAGGAATCAAATTGAGCCGCATCTCCCAGCAGTGTAAGTCGCGATAAATAGTAAAAGAGGTATAAGTCATTTTTTTGAGCTTGAAATCATAACCGCTGCTCAATCCTATTTTCCATTTGGGGGTCAGGTTTACATCCCCCGAAAAATTGAGATTCTGGTCAAAAATCAAGGTGTCTTTTTTTGAAGCACTCAAGTAATTTTTGCTCAGCGAAAACCCATAATTCAAATCTAGATTCCAGGGGATGTTAAAATCCGCAAACTGTGTATAGGTCGTACGCAGGGCATCTTTTTGTGCATCGTTGGCTTTATTGAGCGCTGTATTGCTTTTCTTTAGGGGGAGGTGGGCTCTGATGGCTAAATCGGCTGTTCTGAAACGCATCAAACGACCGGTGGTGGCCCATTCAGTTTCTTTCATTCGCTTGCCGGTTGATTTGTCGAAGGCATACGGATCATATAAAATGCTTCCCGATAGGTTAATGTTTTCGACCAAGGTAGTCCGGTAGCGAACGGCAATATTGCTGAGTTTGAACGAATCGGCTACGAAGTTATAAGAGCCCCCCATATCGAGTCCATCAATCAAACTAATTTTTCGAACGCCGCTGAGGGTGTCTTTTCGATTGCGCACTTTCATTTGTAAGGTATTGCCCAGACTAAAATTGAGGCCTCCGAATGTACCATCAGGCGGTACGCCATATATGCCGGCATCGTAATACGAGTAGCGAGCTTTATTATAGTTACTATCGATAAATGTGTTGTAATAATATTGGGCAATACCTGATCCAAAATCCGGATGGTAGTTTACACTAACCGATGGGGTAATGACATGTCGAATGCCCCGAATCAGTCCTTTCTGAAAAAGCCTGATCCCATAAATGCGCGTCGATAAATTCGCTCCTGTTTCGAAATAATGCGTAGCATAGAAGCCATCATTATGCAGCGTATCTAACCTCTGTTCGGTAAAATTATATTGACGAATGTCTCGTTTTGTATACCAACGTTCGGTATAGTTTACGCTAGCGGTGAGATTCACATATTTCAGGAGGGTATAGCCTGCACTAATGGGAATGGTATGTTTAAAGCCGTTTTGAAAATCGCGGAGCCGCACCTCAGAAATACGAAAGGTAGAATCGTTGAAGTTGATGCTGTTCGACGCACTAAACTGATAACTGGCACCAATCTTTTCGTACCATCTCGGCTTTACAATATCTTTTCGAAATTGAAACGGAAACACCTGACTCATACTAAACGCCACATCAGGTAAGGTAACCGCCACATTATGGGTTTGGGTATTTTGCTGATGACGAAGGGCGGCGGTTAGGTTAAACGGTTTCCCGGGCCATGATTTCGAATAGGAGATATTAGAGGTGTAAATATTATTCAAGTATTTACTGGCATCATAGGTATTATAGGCTTGATAGCTTCGGTTGTTGACAATGTTGACATTGGCCGTAAAGCTACTGCCGGGTAATACATTGGGGTGCAAACTATGATTCCAATTGATACTATAACCCGCAAAACGTCTGCTATTGAGTTCGTAAGGCTCGCCAATTTTTGTAAAGGCATAATTGAAGGATAGTCCACCATTAAACCGATACCGGTAAAGATAATTGCTGATAAACCCTACCCGGTAACTACCATAGGCATAGATGTCGGTATTGAGCAACAGGTCGGCATGATCGTTCAGGGCAAAATAGTAACCCAATTCGCGCAGCCCAAAACCTAATTGCTCACTCATATTATAGGTGGGTAATTTAAAACCGCTACGCTGGCCTTTTTGCAAAGGAAACATCCCAAAGGGCAGATAGAGTGGGGTAGGAATGTCTTCGATTACCAAATTAGCCGGACCCGTAACGGCGACCTGATTGGGCACGATTTTAATTTTTCGGGCAGCAATGCCAAAATGAGGATGCTCATCATTACAAGTGGTATACACATTATGCAACCCACTAATGGCATTATCATTATTACGTTTAACCTGCTTACTGAAAATAAATCCTTCCCCATATTGGGAGTAGGCATTTTCGATCAAGGCTCGTTTGGAGTGAAAATTATATTGTAAGGAACTGAATGTCGATGATTCTTGTCCTTGTTGAATCTTCGGTTTTTCTATACTGTCTTTAGCGTCATGGGGCAAGGCGAGCGCATGCAACAAGGTCGAATCCTGATTATATTCGATGAAGTCGGCTTTCACATGTAATTCATCGTACGCAATCTCGGCTTGTGTATGTAAAAATAATTGTTTGTGTTTTGCATCATACACAATCGAATCTCTAGCTTGATAAGTAACAGGGTGATCTAGTTTGTCTTTAGACATTCGAAGGGTGTCGCTTCTGGTGATAGGCGTGGCAAGACTATCTTGTTGAACCTTCGATACGGTTTGTGCGCTTGTTAAAGAATTCAAAAACAGCAATGCCAGAAACAAATTAGCCACACGAAAGATTCTTTTTTCGTGGATATTATAGCTATTTTTACGCAGTTCGGGCATGAGCTCGGCAAAAGTAACTAAACTATCTTATCTCCTGATGATTGTAGGGTTAAAAGCAAAGTGATTTGCATGGGAAAATTAAAGTATATACTCGTTTTTATATTGATATCGGCTTGGGGGGTTGGATTGTTGAATCCTGGCACACTGCACGCTGCCAAAAAGAAAATCCGCAAGGTGGTTATTGATGCCGGTCATGGTGGAAAGGATCCCGGCTGCCATGGGGCCTATTCTTTCGAAAAAGATATTACCCTTGCCGTGGCAAAAAAAGTAGGTCGTTTATTACAAGAGAATTGTAAAGATGTGAAGGTGGTGTATACCCGCGATGTGGATGTTTTTGCCGGTGGTGATGAGTTGAGCATCCGACAATCCTTGATGTACAGAACAGAACTTGCCAATCGTGAAAAAGCCGACTTATTTATTTCTATTCATGTCAATTCAACGCCTCGACGAAATTCTCCGGTTAAAGGTACCTTGGTGCTGATTTGTGGTCCTACCCGGGTCGATGAAAAAGAGAATGCCATTGGTGAAAACACCCAAAACATTGGCGAAACCGAAGAATTACTCGATCCATCCGACCCTGCTACCCAGATTATTATTGCTCAATATTCACAGGCATTCTTGGCCCAGAGTATTGTGTTAGGATCTAAAATAAATGATGGCTTTGTAGGACAAGGCCGGGTGAGTGAAGGGGTTAGACAACAAAGTCTCCAGGTGCTTGCCAGCAGCGCAATGCCGGGGGTTTTGGTAGAAGTTGGGTATCTCAATAATAGCGACGAAGAAAACTATTTGAATTCCGAAGACGGTCAAGAAGAAGTGGCTCTTTCAATTTACAATGGAATCAAAGCCTATAAAGAAGAGGCCGAGCGCGAAACGATTCAGATAATCAAGGATAACTAAAAGTCCTATATTTGCTGTTTCTGTAAAACCGAATGCTGATGCCTGCTATCTCTAAAGAAATAAAAATTGCCCTGCTGGGCATTGTTGCCATACTTGTTTTTGTATTCGGTTATAATTATCTGAAGGGAACGGGTCTATTTTCTACCACACGGATAGTGGCTGCCGAATACGATAATGTACAAGGCTTAACCCCTTCTTCTTATGTGCAATTACAAGGCTTTAATATTGGCATGGTAAAATCGATCGAACTATCAAAGCAACATCCGGGTAAGGTAGTGGTGGAGATGTCGGTACAAGATGATATTCAAATTCCTGTCGATTCGCGAGCAGCCATTGCCTCTCTGGATTTACTAGGCACAAAAGCGGTGGCGCTTACCTTGGGCAAGTCGTCTCAGATGGTAGAAAATAATCAGCTCATCGCGGGTGATGTCGCATTAGGCACTATTGAATCCTTAGGCGCTGCTGCAACTCCAGCGATTGATAACGCAAAGTTGACCTTAAGCTCCTTGAATCAAACGATACAGAGTATTAATCAAATGCTAGACGATAAAACCAAGTCGGGCATACAAAATACCTTGACGGATATGGGAAAAACAATGAAGAGTTTGAGTGAGTTTGCTGCGGAATTAAATGCTCAGAAAGCCCATATCAGTTCTTTATTGGCTAACCTAGATGGCTTTTCCGACAATCTGCAGAAGAATAATAAAACCATCACGGGCATATTGAATAATGCGGAAGTGACCACCGCCCATATCAAGGATTTAGATTTGGCAGGTACGCTCAAGGCGTTGAAGACTACGATGGATGGCTTGCAACAAACACTCGATAAAGTAAATCATGGTAAGGGGAGTATGGCGATGCTGATGAATGATGATAAGCTTTATATAAACTTGAAAAATACCTTGGCCACGGCTAATAATCTCTTGGCTGATGTGAATGCCCGTCCTTCCCGATACATTAATGTGGCCATTTTTGGCAAGAAGAATAAAAATGATTGTCCGCCACAACCGGCACCGAATGCCAACGATTAAATTTTTTACGACTTTCCCGCTTTGTCTTGTATCGCTACTTTTCCTTAGTAGTCTACTTTTTCCATGTGCGTCCTTCGCTCAAATGAGTAGTATAGATACCGCCGCTTTTCGGATGATCAATATTAAGGGCGATACCTTAAAAGGGTTTAAGGGCGATACGATAAGCTATCAAAGGATTTTAGGTTCGGTGGTAATTACGCATGAGAATGGGGTAATGACGTGCGACAGTGCTCATTTTTATCTCGAACAGAATCGGGTAGAGGCCTATAGCAATGTGCACCTTACGCATCCGAATGGTACCACGGCGCAAAGCGACTATTTACAATATACCGGTGCCGACCATATGGCGCTGATGAATGGGAATGTGCAAATCCGGGATGCGAAAAATACCTTGTATACCGAATCCATTCATTACAATCTCAAGACTAAAATCGGAAATTATACGGATGGGGGGACTTTACAATCGGATGAGACAACGGTGAGTAGCCAATTGGGGACGTATAACGGAACTAGCAAACAAGCTTACTTTAAAACCGATGTGATTATCACCAATCCAAAGTATATCATCGAATCGAAAGAGCTCACCTATAATACCACCAGTAAGGTGATTAAATTTCTCGATGAAAGTCATATCATGGGCGAATCAGATACGGTCCACACAACAGCCGGTGAATATGATTCGAAAAATGAAAAGGCCTTTTTTACCAAACGCACTACTTTGCTAAATAAAGAGCAGGTCATCTCGGGAAATACCTTACAATATAATGAAAAAACGGGCTATGGTTATGCGAAAGGCAGGGTAGAGATTACACAAAATGCCGGTAAAAATTTACTCTTTGCTGATGAGACAGAATACAATAAAAAAACAGGTTATGGTAAGGCATCGGGTCATGTTGTATTGATAGATACCGCACAACACAGTCGTTTGTTATGTGGAATGATTGAATACAATGATCATGCTAAGTTTATGTTAGCCACTTTACATCCGAAACTGATAACCCTCACGGACAAAGATAGTTTGTATATGCGCGCCGATACGATGATGTTGATTCGGAATCGCGATCTGGGGGTATTGAAGGATACAATCATCACGCAGGGCGAAAAAAAGAAGAAGCAAACCTTCAAAGCCTATAATCTATTGTATGCCGATTCGACTTTTATTTCTGATGATTCGCTGCGCTTGATAATTGCCAATCATCAGGTTAGGATGTTTTCGGATTCGATGCAGGCGGTATGTGATAGTTTGAGTTATTCGCAAATCGATTCGAGCTTTCGCCTCTTTCGCTCTCCCATAATTTGGAATCGAAATCAGCAAGGTACTGCGGATACGATA
>JBEISB010000188.1:0-4153 GCA_040375635.1 Chitinophagaceae bacterium
AAAAAATCCGTAACGGGTGGAGGTGTTGTTAGGTGTGACTCAGTGATGGGATTACCACTTTTCTACATCATCAGAATGGGTGCTCGCAGTAAAATCGGAGCTAGGTGAAGCGGCTTCAGATGAGGAAGAATCGGTATCTGAATATGAGGCTGAATCTGCAGATGCTGGTGCATTTTCAAAGCCTTCCGGATGATCGTGATTGAAAGCGTCAAAATCAAAATCGGGCATAAGGTCTGTTTTGACATGATCGATAGTCTCCTGTAAAGCTTTCAGAAATTTATTAAAGTCTTCTTTGTACAGAAAAATTTTATGACGATCGTAGCCGCCATCCTGAAATCGTTTTTTGCTTTCTGTTAGCGTAATAAAGTAATCATTAGCCCGGGTAGAACGAACGTCAAAAAAATAAGTTCGCAGTTTTCCTGCTTTGAGCCGTTTGCTATAAATTGTTTCGTTACTTCTTTCGTTGTTGTTGTCGTAAGCCACAGTGTTTTCGTTTTGTAGTTTTCTAGGAAATGATTATCAAATATACAAAACCTATGAAATTCTCAAAACCCCTATAGTCTTTTTTTATCGCAGCCAAAGCGCATTTAAGAGCAGAATAATTTTCTAATCTGAATTTATGCCGTAAATTAGCTTTTTGATAAAAAAATCTGTTTTAACATGAACAAAATACAACTATTGCTGTCTTCTGTAGGGCTTGTATCCTTGGTTAGCGGTGCCTATTTCATTCGTCCGAATGCAGTTAGCAATCCTGCTTATTTGGAGTGGAGGAATGAAGAAGCAAAGCATGAATCTCAGGAGATTGCCGGGGCATTGAAATATTACCAGGCTATAACGGCTAATCAGATAACCCATACGATCGACCAAAAGGATGTTGTTGCCGCGAGAGAAGCTACTCAGGCTATGTCGTTGAAGAATGCCAAAAAAACGCGTGCCTTCACCAATATGGAGTGGTCAGAAACAGGTCCCAATAATGTTGGAGGAAGAACCCGAGTATTGATTTCAGATAAAAACAATCCGAATCGTTTATACATGGGAGCCGTAGGCGGTGGTTTGTGGATTTCCGATAATAATGGGGATAACTGGACCAAGAGAGGTGGAAATGACTCAAGCACTGCCATCGCCGTAACTTCTATCACACAGGCTGCTAATGGAGACATCTATTATGGCACTGGCGAAGGCGTTGGAGGTTTTGCAGGTACGAGCTTTGTTGCCCAGATTTTTCAATTGGGAGAGGGGATTTTCAAATCTACCGATGGTGGAAATACCTTCACGCAATTAGCAGCTACCAAACCAAGCGATTTGAACAGTCCAACCAACGCGTGGGCTTATGTTAATAAATTGGTCGCAGATCCAAACAATGCAGACAAAATTTATGCGGCTACTTATGGAGGTGTAAAGGTAACAACCAATGGAGGTACTTCTTGGGCGAAACCATCAACCCTTACATCGAGTGCGAATTTCAGTGATGTTGAAATTTCATCAGATGGAAATGTGATTGCCGCTGCTTCTGCCAATGCTTTGTATATTTCAACGGATGGAGGAACTACCTTCAGCGCAAATAAATTAGGTACAGCAGGATTACCGACAAGCGGCACTGCTGGCCGTGTTGAGGTGGCTATTGCGCCAAGCGATCCCAATTATGTCTATGTTACGGTGGCTACTACGGCAGGTGCGTGTAAGGGTGTGTATCGCTCAACGGATGCAGGTGCTACCTTCACAACGATTGCTACAGGAGGATCTGCTGTCTTTAATCCATTTGGTAATCAAGGGATTTACGATATCGCCTTCGGTGTTCATCCTACCAATAAGGATATGGTTTTTTTAGGCGGCCAGTTAGAATTGTATCGCTATACTCCGGTAGAGGGGTGGAAACCGATTGCCTACTGGGTGCAGAGTGCTGCTTTAGGTCGTCAGGTTCATGCTGATATGCACTGCGTTTCTTTTAAATCTAACGATCCTGAAACCATGTACATCACTACAGATGGTGGTTTGTACAGAACGTCAAATGCTTCCGAGCCTTCACCAACCCTTCCGTTCTTTGGCGAAAGAAATAAGAATTATTCTGTTACCCAATGTTATGGATTAGCGGCAAACTACCTAGGACGTGTAGTCTTTGGTTCTCAAGATAATGGCTCAGGACTCATGGGCGAGTCCACTAACTCATTAACCGAATCACGCGATTTAACCGGAGGTGATGGAACCCGTTGTGCCATGAGTGACTTTTCTCCTAATTTTATTTTTAGTTCCATTGTAGAAGGGGAATTGCGCAGAGCCAGTGATGGAGGTCAAAGCAGCGCCTCTTTCAAATCTTTCTTTGATAAAAATATTGACTTTGCTTCTCAAACTTCTGATGGAGCTCCTGACGAAGGCGCTTTATGGGTTGCCCCGATCGATTACCGCGAAAAAGTGGTGAGTGGTCAGCAAAAAACAGTTTTCTTATTCGGAACTAACTCTTCTGTATGGATGACACAAGGAGCCTTAAAAGGAAATCCTGTTTGGTTCAGATTGTATAATCCAGGAAGTGTAGGTTTTTCTGCTATAACAATGACCGAAGATGGCAAAACAATTTTCGCAGCTTCTCAGGGAGGTAATATTTATCGTATCAAGGTCCCAAGTGTATGGGATTCTACTTATCATTATGATGATACCATTACGAATATGCCTCCTAAAATTGGGAATGTGGCAGGTCCATATACCTACCCTTACTTAAGTTCAATTACAACCACATTAATTGGTAGTTACTCAGGTCGTTTTGTTACTGATTTAAGTTGCGACGCTACCGGAGATGTGCTCTTAGTAACCCTCGGTAACTACGGGAATAACGCAATGATTTATAAATCTACGGATGCGGTTACGGCTGCTACACCAAGCTTTACAGACATAACCTCTAATTTGCCTAAGATGCCGGTGTATTCTTCTCTTTGCTTGTATGGCAGTGCTTCTAAGTTCATGATTGGCACTGAATTGGGGATTTGGGGCACAGAAAATGGAGGAAGTACCTGGACTGAACTTAATATGATGAACGCTGATCCATCAAAATGGCATCCACGTGTGGCTACTTACGAAATCATCGAAAAAAATGAATTCGCCAATGCTAATGTTGCTGGAGGTGGATATCGCGGTACTATAATTTATACAGGGACTCATGGTCGTGGTACTTTCCGTTCTACGAGCTTGGCTCAGTATTTCCCAACCGGAACTGCTAATGTCGATGATCATACCGATAAGATTCAATTGTATCCAAACCCAAGCACTGATAACGTAAATATCGCTTATGACGCGAAAGAGTCTGCAAGAGTAAATATCAAAGTGTACTCCTTAACCGGTGCTTTGGTATATAACGATAATCGTGAGGTTAATGCGGGTAACAATGTGATGAATGTCAATGTATCGCAGTTAACACCAGGCGGTTATGTTGTTTATATGACCGTTGGCGACCGTAAAGCTAGTGCCTCATTTATCAAAAGATAAACACGAAACCTCATCATACTAAAATGGCTTCCGATGGGAGGCCATTTTTTTTAGGTTCACCTTCTTAACAAAACATCTGATCGAAGAAGCGCAATGAGTGATTGCCCAAAAGGCTGGTTCCGAATCTCAATATTTTATCTTGACTTTCTATTTTTCTTAGACTTTGCTTGCTGTTTAGCAGGCATTTTCTTTTTACCACCCTTCGGATTTACCCAAGCATAATCGAGTTGTCTGCGACTGAGATTAGCGGATAGAACACAGATGCTAACTACATTGCCCATCTGAAAAGTCACCTTGCTATTTCTGCCAACCAAGGCATAATCAGATTCAGAAAACGTAAATTCATCCCAGGCTAATAAATCATGCATCGATACAAAACCTTCGCATTTGTGTTGAATGGTTTGAGCCCAAAATCCATAGGCCGAAACGCCACTGATGACAGCTTCAAATTCATCCCCTAAAAATTTCGACATAAACTCTACCTGCTTATACTTATTGCCTTCTCTTTCTGCTTCCATGGCCTTGCGTTCGCGTTCGCTGCAATGAACACAAAGTTCTTCAAGTTGTGGAATGGGCTGAATCTCTTTTTCGAGCATGCTAAATAACAAACGGTGACAAAGCACATCGGGGTAACGACGTATGGGGGAGGTGAAGTGACTGTAATATTCAAATCCCAAAC
>JBEISB010000210.1:0-3375 GCA_040375635.1 Chitinophagaceae bacterium
GCTTGTAAACCCAACCAATTTAAAGATGGTTAACCGTTTGCTTTGCATCGGTGGTTAATTGTCAAAAACTCTATACAAATTAAATAACGTTAAAAATTAAGATATGCCACGTTCAAAAAACGCCGTCGCAAGCCGAGCCAGAAAGAAAAAAATATTAGCGCAAGCGAAAGGGTATTACGGTAAGCGTAAGAATGTATATACCGTTGCCAAAAACGTCGTTGAAAAAGGGATGACCTACAAATTTGTAGGCCGTAAACTAAAGAAAAGAGATTATCGTACTTTATGGATTGCTCGTATCAATGCGGCAGTTCGCGCTGAAGGCATGAACTATTCTACTTTTATCAGCAAATTAGCTAAGGCAAATATCACCCTCAACCGTAAGGTACTTGCTGATATGGCCCTCAACGAACCTGAAACGTTCAAGGCAATCTTAGCTCAGGTAAAATAAATATACCCAACAAGATTTTCTACAAAGCGCGTCTTAGAGATGCGCTTTTTTTATGCGCGCTTCCATTTGTTATAATCCAGAAAGTAAATAATCCGAAGTGAGAATTCGTAGGCATGGGGCTTTTTTACAATGCTGCCCAGGTTTTGAAAATAGGTATTGCCTGTCTCTGCATTTAATAGATAAGCATCGTTTAGCCATTGTTTATAGCTGCATACCATTCGACTTCCCGGTCTGAAAATCCAATTAAAGAAAATATCAATGTTCTGCAAGTTGAAGTTCTCGTCGTATCCGGGTTGAAACGGAATCGCAGATTCTAACCACGCACCTTGTTCGTCTACCTGATGAAAAGAGAGGTAATGAATAAATGAATTATAATGTCTGAATCGCGCTGTGATGTTGGTATTGGGATTAAAATTATATTTCACACTGCATTCGCCCGAATATTCTCGCACATCTCGTTGACCGGCAATAGGCTGTTTACTCGTCTCATCATAATAGGCATATCCAATCGATCCATCATCGCGTGTTAATTCGCCTTTGAGGGTAACATCAAATCGACTAGAGATACGGTAGCGAAGAGAATGATTGAGATATAGGTAACCGGTATGACTTCGATTCGAAAATCCATATCCTGCAAAATACGACCAAAAGAGTTTTTTGCGACTATCAGAGCTACCATCCATCGATTGAAACAGATAAGGATTTGTTTGTAGTCTTTTATTCCAACGACCTAATTGATAGAAATCGATAGGGGTAAAGGGTTTTGATTCGATAGAATAGGTTATATCCCAAAAGCTCTTCATCAATAAAAAACAGGATGCTGTCGCCTCATAATCTTTCCACAGAAAAGGAAAGGTATTTTCGCGGAAACGGTGCGTGCTGCGAAGGCGGTATAGTTGCAGAATCTTGGCTTTGGGTTTGTTTTCATTGTAGCTAATCGTAAACGACTGACTAGAATTATTATAATCAAATTGAATTCCTAAATCGCTTTTGTCGAAATTGAGTGATTGTAGATCTGCCGTAATGCTATAGGTTAATTTCCCAGTGATTTTCGAGAACACCAGTCCAAAGGCAGTACCTGATTTATCTTGATTCTGTCTAATTTGACTCAGCTTTCCCAATAAGCGTAGCGAGTAAGTTTCTTTTCGGTTATACTGATCAAGAATCAAAGAACTCACATTGGCAATCCGATGGATTTCGGGAGATAGTACATTGGTATTGGTAAAGTTTAGGTTCGACTGTCCGCGAAAACTTTTATCGTACACCAGTACATTGTAGTTTGTCAGGGCTTCTGTTTTTTCTCTAAAGACGGCACCTGTGGTTTTATCTTTTATAGTGGCATACATGGGGGCACTTACCGCATTAAACAATCCGAATCCTGATTTGCCCTTGGTTCGTCCCGAGATTTTAAAGGCATTGTATAGGGTGCTGACATTCGGATTTTTTTCGATCGTATACAAAGCGGTATCTCCATATTTAGCGCGTATATCATAATAACCTGAAGGTGTTTGTCCAACGCGCCTTGTGTAAAAAATGCCGGCCTTATTAAACATTTCTGTTCCTTCGGTAAAGAATGGTCGGTTTTCGCTGAGTTGTTGCTCGAAGGGCGAAAGATTGCGAACAAGGTTATCAGAAATGACTTGCGAGAAATCAGGAATGAGGGTCATGTCTATCGTAAACGACTCACTGAGTCCGTATTTAATATCGAGTCCACCGCTACGCAGCCAACGTTTTGTGCTTACCCCTTCTTCTTGTTGCTGTAAGAAACCCGAGGAGAGGTAGGGGAATAGAAATAATCGTTTGGGGGGACGAATATTCTCGAGTCCTTGCAGTAAGCCTGTTTGCGCTAGAAAGCCTTGTTTTTGTTGATCAACTCGATTCCAATAACTATTCTCATTTTTCATCCGCACAGTACGCAGAAAATTAATACCCCATATCATATTATCGCTTTGGGCAAACCGAAGCGCACTAAAAGGAATTTCCATTTCGAGTTGCCATCCATCTTCGGTACATTTTATTTTCGAATCCCAAACAGCATCCCAGCTTACATCACCATATTCTGAACTATTGCTTAGTCTTTCATCGTGTTGAGCTCGCGCACTCGACACTTTAAAGGCAAAACCATTTTGATGGTCGTTATAGGTATCGAGAAAAAGAGTAAAGACATCTGCATTTGCATTAAAGAGCATATCACGGGCCGTGGTTTGTTTTAAGCAAACCATAGCAGGCTCCCATAAGTGGGCACTCAGGTAAATAGCCTTATCGGTATAGCACATGCGTACTTCAGATCGATAATGGGAGGGCCTGTCGGGTTCAGGAATGCTTTGGGTAAAATCGCCGGCAATGTCGCAATGCTGCCAAACAGAATCTTCGAGTTCGCCATCTATCAATGGAGGTGTACTTACCCTATGAATAGGCAAGCTTCGTTGTGCATCGGCATATGACACTAAGAGGCATAAGGAGAAAAGGAGGATCGTAAAGACAAACTTCATGGACATGAATGTGTTCGGTAAAGATAAATGATTTGATGAGCTTGCCCGTGAAATGTAATTTGTACGTCCGGGCATGCATTCATGAAAAAACAAGTCGCAAAAAAAACCTCCGATGTTGAGTCGGAGGTTTTATAAAATGCTGAAATGATTATTGGTTATTGACATTTACCGAATCTGTAGGCACAGTGTCATCTACAGGAGGTTCGGAGTATGCACTGGTATCAGGTTCGTTAGATGTAGGCTCGCCCATGCTTTCGTCTTTCGACATATTCACTAACCATTTGCCATCTTTTTTAATCAGGTTCAAGGTTTGATCATCATTAGGTTTATCACTATTGGCATAGGTTACTACACAGTCGTTGCCATTTTCTTTTACATTTTTAATTTCTACTTTGTTTCCTTCGCTTTTGCCTTTACTGAGTCCGGCATCATACC
>JBEISB010000260.1:0-1886 GCA_040375635.1 Chitinophagaceae bacterium
AGGCAACGCGCAAGTCCTCATGGGCTCTCGTCGCACTGCTTTTTTCATCTTCGTTCCGGCTTTCCGTTTGTAGTCCCTCCTTCGTCGGGCGCTACCCCTACAATCCGGCAGCCGCCATGCGCAAGTACCAAGCTCAACTTTTCTCAATAACAAAACATCGTACCTTAGCCGCCGCATGAAAACAATCCTTGGCATTCTACTCTTCTTCGTTGTGGCCATAAAGGGCAGCGCCCAAACTTTTGATATTCGGGTCTTGCGAGAAGTCAATGAGAATCGCCAAAAAAGTCTTGACCCCTTGATGCATGGTTTGTCAAATACCGAAGCCTATGTGGGCACCGGAACGCCCCTAATGATTTGTGCTTATGCCTTGCTTAGTAAAAACCATAACGCACTACAAAAAGGTATCAACATGAGTGCGGCCTTAGCGATTGTCTCTCTAGAAACTTACGGCATTAAGCGTATCGTAAATCGGCCACGCCCTTCTGTTACCCATCCCGATATCCAATCACTCGAAAGTAAATTTCATTATTCCTTTCCGTCCGGGCATAGCTCTAATGCCTTTTGTACAGCCACCTCTTTGTCGTTACAATATCAACATTGGTATGTGGCAGCCCCTGCTTTTTTATGGGCTGGTAGTGTGGCGTATTCTCGTATGCATTTAGGTATGCACTATCCCAGCGATGTGCTGGGTGGCATGGTATTGGGGGCCGCAACGGCCTGGCTTTGTTACAAGGGCAACCAATGGTTAAAACATCCTTTCGAAAAAAAGCCGGAGACAACCTTGCCATGAGTATCGCATCAAAAATTCTCATCACCGGAGGCGAAAGCACAGGCAAGTCTACCCTTTGTGAGCAGCTGGCCCATCAGTATCAAACCCTTTGGGTGCCCGAATATGCCCGCACGTATATACAAGAACTCGACAGGCCTTATAACGAAGCCGATTTATTACAGATAGCGCAAGGACAATTGAGTTTAGAACACAGTATGCTCGAAGAGGCCAACACCTATCTATTTTGCGATACCGGCCTCGAAGTCATAAGGGTATGGAGCGAACACAAATACCGGCGTTGCGATCATTGGATTCTCGATCAATTAACGCATTTCGATTATGCCGGCAGTATACTCACATCTCCCGACTTCCCCTGGCAACCCGATCCGCAGCGCGAGCATCCCGACCCGTTTTGGCGACAATATTTTTTTCGACGTTATACCGAGCTGCTCTCAGAAAGTGGAAAACCATTTTGTGTGGTGCAAGGTCCCGAAGATGCCCGTTTACAGCAGGCTACAGTCTTTCTTGAGCAGCTTCGCAGCCAGTAAAACCCGAATCAGGAAATCAAAGCGGCAGCATCAAAACCATTCATAATTATAACAAATCATTTGTCCTCCTCTCGGCCGAGGGTATTATATTTGCGCCACTGCATGAAAAAACCGGTTCTCATATGGCTGCTATTCTCTCTGTTTTTAGGAGGGTGTAAAGACAGTTTCGAAAAAATACAGAAGAGCAAAGACTTTGCCTATAAGCTTACCAAAGCCGACGAATACTACGATCGGCACCAGTGGAGTAAAGCCAATACGCTGTACGAAGAATTGCTGACAGTGTATAAAGGCACCAAAAATTTCGAAGGCATCTATTATAAATACGCCTTTACGTTTTATAACGATAAAAATTATCTCGCGGCTTCGTATCACTTTAAAAACTTCGCCGATCTGTTTCCAAAGTCCACAAAAACCGAAGAATGTGAGTATCTAAACTGTCTTTGTTTGTATAACCTCTCTCCCGAATATACCCTCGATCAGGGAAATACAGTAAAGGCCATCGGCGAAATGCAGATGTATGTTAACACACATCCTGAGTCGAAGCACATCCATGAGGCTAATCGGTTAAT
>JBEISB010000145.1:0-5881 GCA_040375635.1 Chitinophagaceae bacterium
ACAAAAAATGGCATTAAAGAAATATAAACCGGTCACCGCTGGTACACGTTGGAGAATCGGGAACGCCTATGCGGAGCTTACAACCGACAAGCCAGAGAAATCATTGTTGGAGCCTACCAAGAAAACAGGTGGGCGCAATGCTCAGGGGCGCAGATCTATGCGTTACATCGGAGGCGGAAGCAAGCAGATGTATCGTAAAATCGATTTTAAACGTAATAAGCATAATATCCCAGCTGTTGTAAACTCGATTGAATACGATCCTAATCGTACTTCTTTTATCGCATTGTTACATTACGCTGATGGTGAAAAGCGTTACATCATTGCTCCTCAAGGATTAACAAAAGGGATGCAAGTAATGAGTGGAGAAACGGTTGCTCCAGAAATTGGAAACTGTCTTCCTTTACGCAACATGCCTTTAGGTACTGTAGTTCACAATATTGAATTGCAACCTACCCAGGGGGGTATCATTGCTCGCAGTGCTGGTGCATCGGCTCAGTTAAATGCCAAAGAAGAAAAGTATGCGGTATTGAAGATGCCTTCTGGTGAGTTACGTAAAGTATTAATCAATTGTTGTGCAACTGTAGGAACCGTATCAAATTCTGATCATGCATTAGAAACAAAAGGAAAAGCGGGAGCTAATCGCTGGTTGGGGATTCGTCCAAGAAACCGCGGTGTGGCGATGAATCCTGTCGATCATCCAATGGGAGGTGGTGAAGGTCGCTCATCTGGAGGACATCCACGTTCACGCACGGGTAAATATGCTAAAGGAGAGAAAACCCGTAAGAAAAAGGGATCTGATAAGTTAATCATATCTAGAAGCAACGGAACTAAATTAAAAAACAAATAAATTTAAATAATTAATGGCTCGTTCAATTAAGAAAGGTCCTTATGTAGATGCTAAACTGGCCAAAAAGGTGCAGGACATCAGCGAAGGAAAGCGAAAAAATCGGTGATCAAAACTTGGAGTCGTCGCTCAACGATTACCCCTGATTTTGTGGGTCAAACATTCGCAGTGCATAATGGAAACAAGTTTATTCCAGTCTATGTTACCGAATTCATGGTAGGTCATAAGTTGGGAGAATTTTCTCCAACCCGCATATTCAAATCGCACAGCGGAGGCAAATAATTATTTATAGTAAAACGAAATTATCATACAATGGAAGCAGTAGCCCGTTTAAGAAATCACCCAACGTCGCCCCGTAAAATGCGTTTACTGGTGGATGTGATCCGTGGCATGGAAGTTGAAAAGGCCGTTAGTTTTTTAAAGTTCAATGCCCAGCATAACTCTCAACCTCTTGAGAAATTGTTGCTGAGTGCCGTGGCTAACTGGCGTCAGAAAAATGAAGGTCAGGATATTAGCGGACTGATCGTGAAGACAGTCTTTGTTGATTGTTCACGCACGCTAAAGCGTATGATGCCAGCTCCTCAGGGACGTGCACATCGTAAGTTGAAGCGCAGCAATCATGTAACTATTATTGTAGATCAAAAGGCAGAAAAAAACTAATCATAAAATAGGGTCTCTTCAAAACCCGAAAAAGAATATAAAATGGGTCAAAAAACAAATCCAATTGCAAGCAGGTTAGGCATCGTGAGAGGCTGGGATAGTAGCTGGTACGGTAACAAGCACGATTATTCTGATAAGCTGATCGAAGATGTGAAAATCCGTAAGTACCTCAATGCACGTATCAATAAAGGCGGTATCGCTAAGATTGTTATTGAGCGTATGTTAGGGAAACTGATTGTGACTATCCATACTTCTCGCCCAGGGATTATCATCGGAAAGGGTGGTCAAGAAGTAGACCGTATTAAAGAAGAGTTGAAGAAACTAACCGGGAAAGATGATGTACAAATCAATATCTTAGAAATTCGTCGTCCGGAGTTAGATGCACAAATCGTCGCCGATTCTATTGCTAAGCAAATTGAAGGTCGTGTTAACTACAAGCGTGCGGTAAAGATGGCGATACAAACCACAATGCGTATGGGCGCAGAAGGGATTAAGATTAAGTGTGGTGGTCGTTTAGGCGGTGCAGAGATTGCCCGTTCTGAAGAAATCAAACAAGGTCGTACCCCTTTGCATACCTTCCGTATGGATATCGACTATGCAAACGTGTTCGCCTTAACGGTATATGGAAAGATTGGTATTAAGGTATGGATCTGTAAAGGTGAAGTATTAACTAAGCGTGATTTAAATCCAAATATCATTGCTGGTAAAGATGATCGTCGTCCTTCATTCGAACGTGAAACTCGTGGTGGAATGGGCGGTGAAAGAAGAGATGATCGTCGTGGAGGCGGTGGTGGAAACCGTGGTGGTGGTCCTCGTGGAGCAAGAGCTAAAAATTAATTTTGAACAATTCTTTATAAGAAATAGAACATGTTACAACCGAAAAGAACGAAACACAGAAAAGCCCATAAGGGAAGAATCAAGGGCGATGCCAAGCGTGGAGCTACGCTCTCTTTTGGAACCTTTGGACTTAAGTCGCTGGAACCAAGTTGGATCACCAACAGACAGATAGAGGCTGCCCGTCAAACAATGACACGTCATATGAAACGTGAGGGTAATGTGTGGATCCGAATCTTTCCAGATAAGCCAATAACTAAAAAGCCTGCAGAGGTTCGTATGGGTAAGGGTAAAGGAAATTTGGAATATTATGCAGCCGTAGTAAAACCCGGACGTATCATGTTCGAAATCGCTGGTGTATCTCTCGAAGTAGCTAAAGGGGCATTAGCCTTAGCTGCACAGAAATTACCTATCGCTACTAAAATTGTTATTCGTCGCGATTATACTGAAGCGTAATTATAAAAAAGAATAAGTCATGGCAACAAAGAAAAAAAATACAAAAGACCTAAGTGGAATGAGCAAAGAAGCTCTTCTGAATACCATCAGTGAGTCTGAATTACGCCTTCGCAAAATGGAATTCAGTCATGCCATTACCCCCATTGAAAACCCGATGCATATTCGGATTCAACGCAGGGAAATCGCCCGCATGAAAACGCAATTACGCCGTATCGAATTAGGTTTATAATCCTTAAAGAAAACAGACTATGTCAGAAGTACAATCAATAAGCAGGGGTCGTCGCAAAACCCGTACCGGTTTGGTAACCAGCAACAAGATGGAGAAAACCATTACCGTATCTGTGGAGCGTAAGGTGAAACACCCTATTTATGGGAAGTTCCTTAAGAAAACAACAAAGTTCATGGCTCATGACGAAAAGAACGAGTGTTCAATTGGTGATGTGGTTAAAATCATGGAAACCCGTCCGTTAAGCAAAAACAAATGCTGGCGATTGGTTGAGATTGTTGAAAAAGTGAAGTAAGCCTGTGGTTTTTTGCCACAAGTAAATAAGAAAATATGAACGGATGAGTAATAAGCTCGTCCACAAATTGAATAAAATGATACAACAAGAAAGCAGACTGAATGTAGCCGATAACAGTGGAGCCAAGGAGGTTCTTTGTATCCGCGTACTGGGTAACTCTGGCCAGGACTATGCGCATATTGGCGACAAGATTGTGGTAACTGTTAAGGATGCCATGCCTGGTGCCGGTATCAAGAAAGGTACAGTGGCAAAAGCAGTTATCGTTCGCACGAAAAATAAACTGCGTCGTAAAGATGGTTCTTATATCCGTTTTGACGATAATGCCGTTGTGATCCTGAACGCTTCCGATGAACCTCGTGGCACTCGTATTTTTGGGCCAGTAGCTCGTGAACTACGCGATAAGGGATACATGAAGATTATTTCATTGGCACCAGAAGTGCTTTAATACTTAAATATCAGTAACGTGAAACAAAGATTTAAAACAAAATATTCGATTAAAAAAGGCGACCAGGTTGTGGTTATCGCCGGCGATGACAAAGACATGAATACGCCGCGCACTGTGTTGGCCGTACTAACTGATGATACAAGTGCCCGCATTAAGGTAGAAGGTGTAAATATTGTTACAAAACATATCAAGCCGAACGCTCAAAATCCACAAGGTACTATTGTGAAGGAAGAGGCGCCTATCGCTATCTCGAATGTTATGCTTTGGGATGCAAAGGCGAAACAAGCTACTCGCGTTCGCAGAGAAAGAAAAGACGGAAAAGCATTACGAATTTCAAAAAAATCCGGAGAGGTAATTAAATAATGGCAACAGAAACATATATACCTAGAATGCAAACCAAGTACGCCGTTGAGGTTGTACCTGCTTTGATGAAAAAATTTGGTTATAAAACCATCATGCAATGTCCTAAATTGGTAAAGATTTGTCTGAACCAAGGCGTAAAAGGATCTGTAGCAGATAAGAAATTAATTGATACGGCTGTAGAAGAAATGTCGCAAATTACTGGTCAACGCGCTATCGCTACGATGTCTAAAAAGGATATCTCTAACTTCAAGTTGAGAAAGAATATGCCTATCGGCGCTAAGGTAACTTTACGTGGTAAAAACATGTTCGACTTCCTAGATCGTTTTGTTGCCGTTTCTTTGCCACGTGTACGTGACTTCAAAGGGGTTAACGAAAAATCATTCGATGGACGTGGTAACTATACGATTGGTGTTACCGAGCAGATTATCTTCCCAGAAATTGATATCGATAAATTACCTCGTATTAGCGGTATGGATATTACCTTCGTAACGACAGCCCGCACCAACGAAGAAGCTTACGAGCTTTTGAAAGAGATGGGGATGCCTTTTAAAAACCTTAATGTTAAAAACAACTAATTCATAAAATAACATGGCAAGAGAATCAGTCAAAGCCCGCCAACGTAAACGTGAGAAAATGGTAGCCAAGTATGCCGATAAGCGCGCAGCTTTGAAAAAGGCAGGCGACTATGAAGCGTTGGATTTACTTCCTAAAAATGCATCACCGGTTCGTTTAAAAAACCGTTGCAAATTAACGGGACGAGGAAGAGGATATATAAGATATTTTGGAATTTCACGTATTCAGTTTCGTGATATGGCACTGAATGGATTGATTCCTGGGGTACGTAAAGCCAGTTGGTAATTCAAACCCTAACCCAACCTGATAAATTTAACTTTAAAAATTACTAGATACCATGGTAACAGATCCGATAGCAGATTTCCTGACCCGAATCAGAAACGCACAGATGGCAGGACATCGAATTGTAAGCATACCCGCTTCAAACCTGAAGAAGAGTATGACGGAAATATTGTACAACAAAGGGTATATCGCCAAATATATATTTGAAGACGATAACAAGCAAGGCATTATTAAAATTGCCTTAAAGTACGACGCACAAACGAAAATACCAGCCATTCGTGGTTTGGAAAGAGTAAGTCGCCCAGGTTTACGTCAATATGCAAAGCCTGCTGAAATTCGTCGTGTACAAAATGGATTAGGCATCGCCATTATCTCAACTTCGAAAGGAGTTATGACTGATAAAGAAGCCAAGGCTAATAATATTGGAGGTGAAGTTCTCTGCCATATCTATTAATCGTTAACGTAGTAAACTAAAACTGTAAGCTCTGTTTTAAGTGCTTCAAAAAATTAAAAGCAATGTCTCGAATAGGAAAAAAACCGATAGAAATTCCAAGTGGTGTAACCATCACGGTTGGTGCTAACAATGAAATAGTTGTGAAAGGGCCTAAGGGCGAATTACGTCAGCCAATCAATAGCGATATCAAGTTAGAAATGGCCGATGGGATACTGAATATCAGTCGCCCTACCGATCAAATCCAACACAGAGCTATGCATGGATTGTATCGCGCCTTGATTGCCAATATGGTAAAAGGAGTTACAACAGGTTTCGAAAAGAAATTAGAATTGGTCGGAGTAGGTTATAAAGCCACTAACCAAGGTAATGTTCTTGACTTAGCCCTTGGATATTCTCATAATATTATCATGGAAGTTCCGAAAGAATTAAGTGTTGCCACTGAAACTTTA
>JBEISB010000051.1:0-12099 GCA_040375635.1 Chitinophagaceae bacterium
GAAGGATTGGTAGGCGACGGATATTTTCGATGCGGCGATATTATAGTGATGGATTAAATCTGTCTTGGTAGCCTCGCTAATGGCAACAATATGATCGGCAGCAGCACAAGCGTGTTTTGTTTTGTATCGGTAGCCTTGCACATTGAATACACCGTATTGATTGGGATAATCTTCGAAAATGATATCGTGTATGCTCACTACTTTCTTCACGTTAGCCTTTCGAATGCCCAGCGGCAGCTCATTACTCAAGCCATGAAAGATATCGACCTTGCCACGAATATCTTTTATCTGTGTGGTGGTGCGCCACAACGAAGGACATAGTTTGTCGAGCATATGCTGGGGTTTAATTTCCTGCATATTGCGGTGGTTAATTTGAAATGCATTGCCTGCTTTGGGATTGTACAGGAGATATTGGTGATTGGGGTAATAGGTACTCAGTGCCGTAATCAGGGTACGACAATAGTTGCCCAAACCGGTGCGGTTATGGAAGGCCCGCTTTGCATCAAAACCAATAATCATTGGGCGCAAGGTACGGCCTAAAATGATTTCAGAAGCCGTATTTGTAGGCATCTATTGTAGTGATTGCGTCTGCAGATTGGGTTTGTTTCAATCGCCCGGAATGATGTAAGTTTGCCGCCTAAACGATTGTGATATGTTACAAGAATTCATCAGTGTGGCCTGGCAAAACCGCGACCTATTAAAGGAGGCTCGTTATGCCGATGCGGTGCGTGAGGTGATAGAAGAAGTAGATAAAGGTCGCCTGCGCGTAGCCTCCCCCAGCGAAACCGGGTGGGTGGTGAATGAGTGGGTGAAGCAAGCGATACTGATGTACTTTGGTATACAGCAAATGGAGACATATACCTTGCCGCCTTTTGAGTTTTACGACAAAATGAAATTGAAATCAGATTATGCCTCACAAGGAGTTAGGGCCGTACCTCATGCTGTAGCGCGTTATGGAGCTTTTTTAGATCGCAATGTGGTATTGATGCCTTCTTATGTAAACATTGGCGCCTATGTTGGAGAAGGCACTATGGTAGACACCTGGGCTACGGTAGGTAGTTGTGCGCAAATTGGCAAACACGTTCACTTGAGCGGTGGGGTAGGCATCGGGGGTGTTTTAGAACCCTTACAAGCGAGTCCGGTAATTATCGAAGATGGTTGTTTTATTGGCTCGCGCTGTATTGTGGTAGAAGGGGTGCACATCGAAAAGGAGGCTGTACTTGGCGCCAATGTGGTACTTACGCAAAGCACTAAAATTATTGATGTGAGCGGGAGTGAACCTATCGAATATCGGGGCCGGGTTCCAGCTCGCAGCGTAGTGATACCGGGTTCTTATACCAAAAAATTCCCTGCCGGCGATTACCAAGTAGGATGTGCTTTGATCATTGGTCAGCGTAAAGCCAGCACCGATTTAAAGACTAGTTTAAACGATGCCCTACGTGATTTTCATGTAAGCGGGTAATAGCTGATACTACTCCGTATCGTCGTTTAAGAATATAGACAAATTAGCGAAATAGACTTCTTGCCAGCCTTCGATGATATTATCGTAAGCCTCGTCTGGGATATTGGTATGGCGCAGCTCTACCGAGGTGCCCTTGTTATGAGGATGTAGTTTTAGGGTAACGATAGAGGGATGTTCTGTTTCGTCGCCGAAGTACCATTCCTGCACTATTTTATTATTTTCTACAAATTCGAGGTTGCGACCTTCTATAGCACCACCCATAATCGAAAACTCGCTACCGGGTTCGGTGCTCATTGTTGCAGGCTCATTAGTCCATATTTCGATAGATTGAGGATGGGTGAGGGCCATATAAACATCGGCCGGCTCGGCATGTAGGATAAAATACTGTTTGTAATCTTTCATTTCTTAGGTATAAAAAAACCACGCCAGGGTAAGCGTGGTTTCGATAATATGTGTTGGATACTTATACACGGAAGTGAGCAAAAGCCTTGTTGGCTTCAGCCATACGGTGTGTATCATCTTTCTTTTTTACGGCATTGCCTTCTCCTTTCGCAGCGGCCATTAACTCGTTAGATAATTTGTCGGCCATAGTACGTCCATTGCGGTCGCGGCTATAACGAATAACCCATTTGATCGTCAAAGAAGTTTTACGGTCAGGACGAACTTCTGTTGGGATTTGGAAGGTAGCACCACCAATACGACGGCTACGAACCTCTACGCTAGGAGCCACATTGGCCATAGCACGCTTCCAAACATCATATCCAGGTTCTCCTGTGCTTTTTTCGATTTTAGCGAGCGCATCGTAAAAAATGTTGAGGGCAGTATTTTTCTTTCCTCCCATCATCATACAGTTCACGAAACGAGTAACTAATGGATCGCTGAACTTAGGATCTGGCGCTAATGGCGCCTTTTTGGCTTGTTGTTTTCTCATGTTTTGTAATTTTTATATCCGCAGGGTCCAGTTTACTTCAAGGTTTACCACTTTACTCTGGACAAAACGGGTTTAGCTTATTTTTTTGCTTTTTCTTTCTTAGTACCGTATTTACTGCGGCTTTGTTTACGATCTTTCACACCGGCAGTATCAAGGCTACCACGAACAATATGGTAACGAACTCCTGGTAAATCTTTCACACGACCCCCACGAATCAATACAATAGAGTGCTCTTGTAAGTTGTGACCTTCTCCTGGGATATAGGCAATCACCTCAATTTTATTGGTTAAACGAACTTTCGCTACTTTACGTAGGGCTGAATTCGGTTTTTTAGGGGTTGTGGTATACACACGAGTGCAAACACCGCGACGTTGTGGACAAGCATCCAATGCACGAGATTTTGATTTGGCCCGGATGATGGTTCTTCCTTTTCTTACGAGTTGTTGTATTGTAGGCATTCTTACCTTAATTTTTTTTAGGAGGGCAAAAGTAGAGTCTTTTTTATTTAAAACCAACTCTTTCGTTCAAAAAGATAATTTTCATCCCTTTTGCGATATTAATTCTTTCGAATATTACGGGTAAATATACCTTTTGTGGTACTCACTTGTAAGGTATAAAGTCCTGAAGCCAATACATGTATATCAATAAGAGATTCGATGCCATTAATATTTTTCTCAATAAGCACTTTGCCGCTCATGTCAGTAATTTGATAATGTAGAAGTTGGTTTGTATCGCTCAGTCGAAGCGTAAGCCAATCTGTTACTGGGTTCGGATATAGTAGTATAGGGAAATTAGATGCAGGCCCTTGTATTCCGGTAGGCCAGTTAACAACTGTAGCCTTACCAAAAGCAGGTGTATAGTTTTGTTTGGTAGCTGTTATATACACGGTGTCTAAAGCTGTTAATGCCGGAAAGGTAAAATACGCCGTTCCGCCCCAAGCCGTAGATGCTGCAAGGTACTTACCTTGGTAATATAGTCCTATGGTGGCACCATCAATCGGACAATGCACTTCGTAGCTGGTACTGTTTTGCTGGATATGAACGTCGTAGCTTAGACTCAGCGTTCCCTCATTGCTGGTATAAATGGGCAAGCTCGGGTCGCCAAAAAATACCCAAGTATCGGTCATATCGCTACCGCCTAAGGGGCCATTTGGATTCGAGGCCACATCATATTGGTCGGCCATACTCATGCAAGCATCTACACACATAGCTCCTAAGCGCGATTTTAAGTTCGATGGACGAGCGCCTCTCAGAATCGCATTAAACTCATCTTGTGCCTGCATTGGCTCATCCCACCATTGATCGATAGTCGACATAAAACAAGCAATAGACCCGAAAGGGGCAGCGGTAGATCCTGCTCTCTGCATAGTTTCTGCAAAACAGGTGCCGCTATGAAAACTACCCGGCCGACAACCCACCGTGAGCATAAAGGGAAGTTTGTTTACATTGGTTAAATAGGGCACATGACTCGATTCGAAACCTGTTGTTACCAGACCGATCGGAGAACCATGACCGCAGTAATTAATTAAACTAGCGCCATTATTAATTCCATCTATCAATGAAGTGATATTAGGGTTGCCCGCTTGGTCGGTTCCGGCCTGTGGATTGATGCCGTCGTATAACTCAACATTGGTGAGGTATTTATATTGGTTCTTATTGCTGTCTACAATATCGTGTATATGTTCCCAGTCGTATTGATTATCATCGCCGGTACCTTCCTCGCTTCCGATGCCTATTTGTGTTCTCATCCACGCACTTGAGGTATTCGGTATTTTTTCGTAGTTGAGACTTCGCTCTACTTGGGTACGAATATCAAGCGAGGTATCGCCAGAAAATCGTCCAACAATAAATTCAGGATAGTGATCATTACCGGTAACATAGGCATAGCCAATATCTGAGGGGCCTGCAACTCCACTCATTTTGGCGGGGATATCAGCAGCATCACCCACGAAAACCATGTAGGCAATTTCTTTGTTTTGATAATACCACGCAGCAAGATTCGAGATTGTGCCTTCAGTAACTCCGCCGCTGAGTGTGTCGAGATTGACCAAAAAAGTAGGAATGCCTTTCTGTTCTTTCCAGTCGCGGAAGGGGGTGATTTCATTTAGGTATTTGGTCGGACTAACAATCAGCATGCTTCCCACTTCCGATTTGGGTGAATAGCGAGTGTTGAGGGTTTTGTAATTGATAAAATGATTGGCGTAAATCCCTTCAAATTCTTCGACCACATGATCGGGATATTGAGTTGATGATAATACATTGATGCTATCTGTACCCGTAAAGTCGATGCGAATACGCAGGTGAGTATATTGGCGTAAACGTTTAGTAACAGGATTATACTGCAAGGGCTGAATGCGCAAGGTTTGTCCCCGAAAATCGCGCAACACATACGGAGGATTTAATGCGGCAACTTGACTAGGAAAAAATTGATTTTCAGTATAAGCAGGTCCATAAGTATAAGCGATGCTTGCCGGAGATTGGGCCCGACTGATTTGTCCTTTTGATGGCGCTACCTGCATCACATGCTGGTCCGTATAGGTTGCTGATTCTATAGTAAGCAAACTTTGACTTTGATTGGGTATCAGGATCGGAAGCGAGAACTTTGGTAAATCCGGGCAGCCGGCAAATAATAAAGGGGTGGCTCCGGGCATCGAAAGGGTAATGGCCTTGCCAAGCGGCGTTTCAACCGTGTTTTGTGTAGCCTTGGGTAGATCAATATCTATAAGCATCTGATGAGAATTGCTGCTCAGGATTTGATACAATGCATTTTGTGCCCATAGGGTTTGGAGCTGAGTCATCAATGCAATCAACAAAACAGAATATTTCATGCCGGGATAGATTTAAAATTAAAAATACCGCAATTATAGCAAACCCTGACTTACTTTTGGGCTCGATTTTGAAACAGAAACCATTCTGTAGACGAACAATAACCCCCGGGGTGTTTGTGTTAGGCACAATCTGAGATAAAACCCGTGAACCTCGAACAGGTAATGCTGTTTAGGAAAGGGAAGCGATAATTCACTTACCCTTTATTTTTTGTAACCCGCAAGGACTCATCAAAGATGTGGCTTTGTAAAAATATGTAAGATGAAAAAAAATGCATTAGTCCTAAGCTTATTGTTAAGTCCGGCCTTTGGAATAGCCCAGAGCAATACAAACGATACCGTTAGAAATATCGAGTTGTCGGCAGCGCAAATCCGTAGTGCCAAAATGAATCCGCTTAGTGAAAAGGCGCTCTCTACCCTACAACGCTCAGAAATTCAAAAGCTCAATAACGCGCAAGACCTGCCTTATCTCTTGCAGTCGATTTCGTCGGTAGTAGTAAATTCAGATGCCGGTACAGGGACAGGGTATACTGGAATTCGGATTCGGGGTGCCGATTTAACCCGTATCAATGTAACCATGAATGGGGTGCCGGTAAATGATGCGGAAAGTCAGACTACCTATTTTGTGGATATGCCCGATATGCTATCCTCTACAAAGGATATCGAGGTAAGTAAAGGCGTAGGGATGTCGAAAAATGGCGTCGGAAATTTTGGGGCTGGTATCGCCATCAATAACTTAGATGTTGACAATAACAATCGTTCTTTTCAGTTTCAAAGTGATTATGCCTCCTTTCATACCTTTCGTCGTATGCTGAAGGCGGGTACAGGTTTAATCAATAATCGATTCAATGCTACCCTGAGGTTGTCGGCGGTTAATGCTGATGGATATATTCAACGTTCTGCCTCTGACTTAAAGAGTATGCAGTTTACGGCTAAGTACATAATCAACGCACAAAGTCACCTTGTTTTCAATTACCTCAATGGAAGCGAAAAAACAGGTCAGGCCTGGAATGGTGTGCCGGCAGATAGCTTGTCGACCAACCCCACGTTTAATGAACTAGGATTGAAAAGTGATGGCAGTTATTATAAAAACCAAACCGATAATTACGGACAACAATACTATCAGTTGTTTTACGATTATCGAATCAATCCCGCCTTTTCGCTCGGTGCTGTTGGGTATTATACCAAGGGGAAAGGTTATTACGAAGAGTATAAGATGGCACAAGCTTATGCCGATTATGGATTACCGAATATCATCCATCAAATTGATACCATTACAGAAACAGATTTAATTCGGCGTTTATGGTTGGATAATGATTTCTATGGTGCGCGTGTGCATGCTACCTATTTGTCAAAGAAAATCGATGCCGGTCTATATCTAAATTATCAAGAGTACAAAGGTCGGCATTTTGGACAAGTGATTTGGGCACAGCAAGGGGCGCCAGACAACTATCAATGGTATCATCTGCATGCCGAAAAAAAAGAAGCCAATGCGTATGGTATGCTTGATTATCGATTCCGCAAACATTGGTCGTTGTTCGGTGATTTGCAAATTCGAAATGTGCAGTACGATTTATTTGGGTTTCGCAATAATCCAACCCTCACAAATAATCTGAGTTATCTTTTCGCGAACCCAAAACTTAAACTGATTTATCAAGACGACAGACAATCAGCATCGCTATTGCTTGGAATCGCTCAAAAAGAACCGAACAGAGATGACGTAGAGGCCGGTAAACAAGCCTTGCCGAAAGCCGAAAAATTATTGGATCTTGAACTGAATTACTCAAGAGTTTTCTTGCGTCAGTTTTTGGTGCATGTCAATGTGTTTGGTATGCGTTATCACGATCAGCTAGTGCTTACCGGAAAAATCAACGATGTGGGTGCTTATACCCGTAGCAATGTCGATAATAGTTATCGGGCCGGCATCGAACTTGAAGGGATGTGGAAGCCCCTTTCTCGTTGGGTAGAAATTGGCGGAAATGTGGCTATTTCGCAAAACAAGATTTTGAATTTTGTTGAGTATATAGACGATTACGATCAAGGGACTCAAATCATGAATCAATACAAAAAAACGGATATTGCTTTTTCGCCGAATTTGATTGCCTCCGGAAAAGTTATCTGTTATCCATTGCAACCTTTACGCATGAATTATTGGAAAGGGTTGTCTGTGACCTTGCTTTCGAAATATGTAGGTCAACAATTTTTAGACAATACCTCGAATGTAGGACGTAAAATTAACGATTATACCGTGCATGATTTGTTGCTGCATTTGCCATTGAATATACGAAATCAAACAACACTTACGATCCGTGGTGGACTCTATAATGTGTTCAATAAAAAGTATGTGGCTAATGGGTATACCTATAGTTATCAGTATGCGCAAGCCTTAACTACGGTTAACTATTATTATCCGCAGGCTGGTCGTCGTTGGACAATCGGATTGGGCTTATCCTTCTAATTTTATTTTACGATGCGCCAGCAATAGTGGATGATTTTGTTTCTGAAATCATCGGGAATGGTGGATGCCGTTATATCTTCTATCGATTGCGCTTGGATTCGCTGAGGCATAAAACGAAATTCTCGAAAATTCGTTGAGAAGTATAGTACGGCGCCTGGTTTCATTTGTCGCATTACATGATGAATGAGTTCTGGATGATCGGGTTGTATATCGAATTTTGATTTCGACATTTTGCTTCTCGAAACGGTTGGGGGATCGAGAATCACCAAATCGTACTTTTCGACTGTTCCTTCTTTAATCCATTCTTTTACATCGGTTTTGATAAACACATGTTGTTCGGGATCAAGTTGATTTAAGCGAAAGTTCTCTTCGGCCCAACGCAAATAGGTATTTGATAAATCGACAGTGCATACCTGCTCGGCACCACCCGCTGCGGCATACACCGAAAATGAGCCTGTGTACGAAAATAAATTCAAGACTTGCTTGCCGGCCGCTTCTTCTTTTACGCGCATCCGGGTAATTCTATGGTCGAGAAATAAACCGGTATCTAAATAATCATAGAGGTTAACATAAAACTTGAGTCCGTTTTCCTGCACAACCTTCAAGGCCCTGGTTTCGGCTACTTTTTCATATTGTGCCTGTGTTTTCATTCGCTCTCGGGTTTTAAAGGCAATTCTGTCTGCAGGTAATTCGAAGACGGCTTGCAAGGTCTGCATACATTCATGGAGCCAAAGTTGATGCCCCGTTTCGTCGAGAGCATGACGGGTTTTATATTCAGCCACATGAAGACAATCTTCGTAAATATCAACGCATAAGGGATACTCGGGCATGTCCCAATCAAATACACGGTAACAGGTGAGTCCGTGTTTTTTGATATAAGGCTTTAACAGTTTACTATTTTTTTTAATCCGGTTATACAGTGCGTTCATGACAAAATGGGCAAGGCCTGCAAGATAAGTGTATGGGGCCAATAATATATGCAAGGCTTCGACAGCAATATTTTTTGTAGTACCTTGACGCCGTAAAATGGAAACTATGTCGGAGTACGCAAAATCGTTCGATCGGATCATCAGCATCATGAACGAGCTTAGAGAAAATTGTCCTTGGGATAAGAAGCAAACGATTCAAACCCTAAGGCAATTAACCATTGAGGAGACATACGAATTGGTGGATGCTATCAGCGAAAATCATTGGGATGGGGTTAAAGAAGAGCTGGGCGATTTATTGCTTCATATTGTATTCTATGCTCGCATCGCCTCCGAACAAAATCAGTTTAGCATTGGTGAAGTGATAGAAGGGGTATGTAATAAACTCGTGCATCGTCATCCTCATATTTATAGTACTGTCCAAGTCAATGACGAAGAGGATGTGAAAAGAAACTGGGAGAATCTGAAACTCAAAGAAGGTAAAAAATCAATTTTAAGTGGCGTGCCCCAATCTCTGCCAGCGATTGTAAAGTCGTTGCGTCTGCAAGAAAAATCGAAGCAGGTTGGTTTTGAATGGGAGGTGAAAGAACAGGTTCGTGAAAAATTAGATGAAGAGCTAGGTGAGTTGCAAGAAGCCATTACCCTTGGCGATGCCGATAAAATAGAAGATGAGTTTGGCGACGTATTATTTTCTTTGGTCAATTACGCGCGCTTTTTACAGGTAGACCCCGAGCATGCCTTAGAGAGAACCAACAAGAAGTTTATTCGCCGGTTTCAAATTATGGAAGAGGGGTTAACCGCAAATGGCAAATCCTTAAGTGATTATAGTTTGGCAGAAATGGATGCGGCCTGGAACGAAAGTAAACGACATGAATAAGAAGGCGCAAAGTGAAAGTAGGTTTCGTTTTCCTTTTGATATTGATGCGAGATATTTTCTGGCATTGTCGATTGTTTTTTTGATTTTGTCTGTTAAGCGTGTCAACGAAAAAATATTACCGCCTCTATCTCTGCAAACCTTGGGCAAGCAAATTGAAGGTGATTTGGATCGTCAACTTCAATCGGCTGATGCTCTCGCGGATGAGCAAGATTTGATACGTTCGGCCTTGAATCAAAAGTTAAGTGTTTCGCAAGCGGACAGTCTGGTGTCGCTACCATATGCGGTGTTTATTTATCGACAGCAAGAGCTTCGCTTTTGGAACGAAACCCATCATGGCAATCCTGCACCTCGATTTCCTGATAAAACGCCAGTTCCGTTTCAAAATCGGAATGGATATTATATTGCCTATCAGCGCGATTTGCCTGGCAGCGATCGGATTCATCTTCTTTTTCTGTGTAAGGTTAAGAATGATTTTGGTGTTCGGAATCGTTACTTGACTAAGAATTTTTTGGTATCAGATCGCGAAAATGATTTTAATATTGAGTTGCTCATGCAAAGCAAACCGGGCGCGGTACCGCTTACTTTGCGTGGGGCTGTTCAGTATTATCTTCATCAAAATAATAATAACCAAACGGTCATCGATCAAAATGGATGGCGTCTTGCCTTCAGGGCCTTATTCTTTTTGTTATTCGGATTGTCCATTCATACGTTTGGTAAGATTCTAGCCAAGAAAAGAAAAGGGCTTGCTGTGTATTTCTTTTTGCTCTTTACGATAATCGCCATTCGTAGTGCTACCTATATTTTCGGCTTCCCGAATAACTTACGCGAGTTTAGTTTGTTTAGTCCCGAATATTTTTCGGTCGATATCATCAATCGTTCTCTCGGCGACTTATTTGTGAATATGTGTTTGATTTTCTGGATGTTGCTCTTTTTTATCATGAATGTGCAAACGAAGGTGATATTGAAAAACCAGGCGAGCGGTCGTTTTCGTGTGGGGTTACTTGTGTTTGTCTTGGCAACATTCACGATGATGTATCAGGCGAATGTCGTACATCAGTTAATCACCGAATCTATCATTCAATTTGATACAACTTTGTTTTACAAACTCGATATTTTTTCGTTTATCGGCTTGCTTACCTGCATGGTCGTCTTTGTAAATATTGTTTGCATTTCTGTCATCGCCCGCCACTATTTTCTGCAATCTTTTGGAAATCGATATGTAAAATATGTCTTGCTGGTTTTATCGTGTGGAGGCTTTGTATTGCTGCCGATTGGGCATTGGGAAGCTAAGGTGATTGCTCATTTCCTTTTTGCCTTTTTGTATTTCTTGCAGGATTTGAATATGCTAAGAACTAAGATTGATTTCAGCTCGTATAAATTACTGATATGGATTTTATTTATCTCAGCATCTGGAGCCCTTTGTCTTACCTTACTTATCGAGCAGCGCGAATGGGAAACCAGAGAACGGTATGGCCGACAATTACTAGGTGGCGATGAGAAGATGGTTGCTGAACGCTTGCGCGAAAGTGCAGGTACTCTCGAAACCGATAGTGTATTGTTTAGTATGGCTGAGCGTATGCCCATATTATCAGACAGCGTGAAAGATTATCTGCATCATCAAATTGTTTTTTCTACAGGGGTTGATTTTGAAACGGAAATCCGATGGCTACCTACAGATAGTGTCTATGGTCGGCAAGTGCAATTTTGTAGAGATAATGATTGGGGGCCAATTGCCTTGCGTAACACTGGGAATTGTTATCGGATGTTTCTTTGTCTACAACCGACAGGCTTACCTAAACAATGTCTTGAAATTCGCTTGTTTCAGTCTCTTTCGGCTATTCGCGATGAACACGCTGCCGAGTGGTTATTGCATAATTATTCTCATCAAGCCAATAATGATGTGTATTCGTATGCAGTCTATCAGGGCAATACTTTGTACGAACGTAAAGGGAAGCATTTATTTCCCTATAGACTAAATCCACGTTCGCAGCATTGGGGAACAGCAGGTCGTTATGTGCATTTTGCCGATAATGCAACCGAATTATGGTTGCAAAATCAAACAGGTGATGCGCAGGTAGTGGTGGTAAAGGAAAAGAACTCTGTGGTGTTATTCACTACTTTGTTTGCCTATATTTTTCTGGTGTACTTCCTTGCCATTACGCTGTATATATTGGGTAATATTTTAGCTAAATCTAATTTTAATAGTCAGCGATTTTTACATCTGTTGGGATTAACCTTACGACTTCGTATTCAGATGGTTATCTTATTGGTGGAGTTGATTTCATTTATTGTGATTGGATACTTTACATCATATTATCTGATTCGTCAGGCCAATGAGCGAATGAAGAATGACTTGAATAATTCGAGTTACATGATTCAGAAAGACATTCGATTGCAAACTTGGCAAGGCCGCTCAGGAAATCTTCAAGAGGTTTCTTTGTCGGCTACAGGTAGTGCTTTGGTACAAAAAATTTCCGAACGTTTGTCGCTCGATTTGAATTTGTATAGCATAACCGATGGAAAATTATTGTACAGCTCTCAGCCTGCTTTGTATAAGCGGGATATTCTTTCACAACGCATAGATCCTTATGTCTTTTATGGTCTACGACAAGGCGAAAGCA
>JBEISB010000157.1:0-5296 GCA_040375635.1 Chitinophagaceae bacterium
AACAAAGACCTTTGGTTACGTTTTTTAGATCTGTATAAGTTACATCAAATTAGTTTTCATTGGGTAAAAGGGCATGCCTCTCATCCCGATAATAATCGCTGCGATGAATTGGCAACGGCAGCAGCAGATGGAGGCAATCTATTGGTCGACACTTGGTTTGAGCAACATAAAGAAGAGCAGAAATTACTGTAATCAGAAAAAGCAGTTGGTTTACGAATGGTATTTTGGTATTTCCGAGTCCCAAAAAATAAAGGTTTTGCGTGCAAACAATTATCTTCGCACTATGAATCCTCAAAATCGTGTATTTAATAATGTGGTAGAAGCCATTGGCAACACCCCACTCATTCGTCTCAATCGTATCACTAAAGATTTTCCTTGTCCTGTTTATGCGAAAGTCGAATACTTTAACCCCGGCAATAGTATCAAAGACAGAATTGCGCTTAAGTTGATAGAAGATGCCGAAAAAAGCGGTAAACTCAAACCGGGTGGCACCATAGTAGAATGTACCAGTGGCAATACGGGTATGGGACTCGCCTTGGTGGCACTGACCCGAGGCTATAAATGTGTATTTACCTTGGCCGATAAGATGAGTAAAGAAAAAGTAGATATTTTACGTGCGATGGGTGCTGAGGTTCATGTTTGTCCTACCAATGTCGAACCCGAAGATCCCCGCTCTTACTATTCAGTAGCCGCTCGTATTGCGAAAGAGCGTGATGCTTGGAATCCTGATCAGTATAACAATCTTTCTAATCGTGAGGCTCATTATCTCAGTACAGGTCCTGAAATCTGGAAACAAACAGAAGGGAAAATCACACATTATATTGCTTCTACCGGAACAGGGGGGACTTTGGTCGGTACAGGTATGTATTTAAAGGATCAAAATCCGGAGGTGAAAGTGTTTGGTGTCGATCCTGATGGTTCTATTCTTAAACATTGGTTCGATACGGGAGAAATAAAACCGGAACTCGCTAGCGTGTATGCTGTTGAAGGAATGGGCGAAGATTTTATTCCCGAAAATTACGACCGTCGATATATCGATCATCTCGAAACCATACAGGATAAAGAATCTTTACTGATGTGTCGCCGCTTAGCGAAAGAAGAAGGTTTGTTTTGTGGATCTTCTGCAGGGGCTGCAGTTCAAGGGGTTCTGCAAATGAAAGATAAATTTAAACCAACAGATATTGTGGTTGTGATTTTACACGATCATGGTAGTCGCTATGTAGGTAAAATCTATAACGACGAGTGGATGCGCGAAAAAGGCTTTTTAGATTAATCCGTCGATTCGCTTTTTTATTTCGTGAGTTCTGATAGTTCACGCTCGGCTTCTGCCTGATATTTTTTGCCTTTCGATAGTTTTACAAATAGCTTACGCGCTTGTCTTTCTTTTCCGACAGCCTGATATGATTTTGCCAAATAATATTGAATGTCTTCTTTTGTTTGATCATTGGCCATATCCAAAGCTTCTTCTAAATGAGAAATGGCTTTTTGATAATCCTTTTGCTGATAAAATTGGATCCCTTCTTCATAGGCAGTAGAGACTTTTTTAGCCTTATACTTTGACAGGGTATTCGTATTGTTTTTGGTGAGTGCGCTAGAGTAGCTCAATACACGACTATTAGCGTTATTGAACCCAGTATTGTTTTGACTCATTCCCATGCGCACCGCATCCTCACGAGCAATCACTTTTTTATCAAGGTCTTTGGATGCCACGCTTGCTACTTCTTCTTCGTTTTCTTGCAAAGCTGCAGCAGCCATTGCTTGTTTGGCTTCTGGTTTAGCGGCTTGCTCTGTGAGCGGGGCGGCTATTGGAGTGACTTCGTTATTTGGTTCCTCTTGTGCCTTGGTAATGTCCGTTGGTGATGATTTAGCCATCGGTGTTTCCTGTTTAACGGGGATTGTTTTTTTTGCTTCTGGTAATGGTGTGCTGAGGGTTGTGATTTCGTCAGGTCCTGATACGGGTTTTTGATAGCTTACAGGAGCCTCCTGAATAGTAGTCTTGCTTTCGTTTTTGCTTAAAACATGATCAGGTCTGTGCATCAATGAAAAGACCGACCAGCCACCCAAGGCCACAGCGAAAAGTATGCTGGCAGCTACGGCCCATGGATAACGATTCATCAGCGACTGATCACCACCACGAGTGCTGCTGAGGGGTATAGGCTGTTCTTTTGCGTTGGGTGCAACAGCAGAAGGTTTCATGACTTGCCATGACGCTGCACTTGGGGTCAACAAGGTTTCGCGGTTTTCGGTGGGTATACTCATCAAACCCTCTATGGCATCTGCACAAAGCATACACTCATTGAAATGTTCTTCGATCGCGTATGTAGTTTCACGATCGAGTTTTTGCTCGATATAATCACACATTTCATGCCGGCTGAGGCACTGATTGATATTCCGTATGGGCGTTTGCTTACTCATGAATGCCGGCCAGTTTAATTTTTAAATTCCTTTTCCCGTTCTGAATATGGCTTTTAACCTGCATAAAAGTATATTGAGTCATGGCCATAATTTCGGTATAGGTTTTCTTTTCTAAGTAAAATAATTCAATGCATCGACGCTGATCCTCGCTAAGCTGACTAATTTCATACTCGAGCTGGGTTAGCATTTCTTCTTTGCGGACGGAGGGATGCACGCCATCCTCATATTCCATATCGGTATCTGAGAGATTCTCGCTAATCATCGCCTGGTATTTCCGACTCCGCAATATCATCAGACAAAAATTCTGCGATACTCGATACAACCATCCACAAAAATATTGAATCTCATGCTTACTGAGATCATCCATCAACTTCTCAAAAATTTGCATCACAGCATCTTTGGCACTGTCTTGATCTTTGAGGTATTTGAGACAAACACCCAAGGCTAAATGATAATGACGGGTAAAGAGTTCTCCAACTATGGAGCTGTCTTTCTGTTGTTTATACAGAACAACTAATTCTTCGTCAGTATGTTTTTGAAACAATGAGGCCACGGCAATCAATGCGAAAGTACGCTAAATGTGTACATTTTATGATCTCACATGGTCATGAAATCTTCCCGTGTTATGTTTGCAACATGAGTGAATACCTTCGATGCCGGCACCTTTGCGCCAATCTCATGCTGCACCCCTCGCATAAAAGCGAATTACTAACCCAATTATTATATAACGATAGGTTAATTCGTTTGCACGAAGATGTGGGTATGTGGACGAAGGTTCGCTTGCATCCCCAGAGCACAGAAGGTTGGATCTTACAGGCACAAATAGAACCCGTTATACATGCAGGGGAACCGATCGCGATTCAGTCGCACCAAGAGTATGAGGGTGGTCAAACACTACCGGGGACTTTCTTTTTTGAAGGTGATTCTTTATCCCAAGAGGCCATTCCCTTTCCTATCGCAGGCAATCGAGAAGTTTGGATGCGTGATTTTTTAATGCGCTGTATAGGTACTCCCTACATGTGGGGCGGCTTAAGCTATACGGGTATCGATTGTTCGGGATTAAGTTCGCTTTTGTACCGGTATTGTGGAATTTTGTTAACTCCTTTTGCTGCCGAGCAGTTTCGTCAGGGTGTGGTGCTCGATTTTTTACAAGATGCTCGTTGTGGCGATTTGGCTTTTTTTGAGAATGCAAATGGCGATATTCATCATGTAGGGGTTTTGCTGAATCCGACAGAAATTGTTCATGCTTCAGAGCAAGCAGGCGGTGTGGTGCATGACTATATCGATTCTGAAGGAATTATTAGCAAACAGACAGGCAAAAGAACCCACGTCTTACGGTTAGTGAAACGATTATGGCCAACATTAGATTAGCCTTAATGGGCAACAATTTCCATCAATTGGTGGATTTCATGAGCCCGTTCTTCATTTTCGAGTAGCTGATAGACTTGCATCAAGGCCTCAAGATTTTTATACATAATTTCTCTATGCGTCAGGGGCGTAAAGGCGTTTTGATCTAATTTGATATTATACTTTTTGACGAATACATCCACATCGTTTTGTGTATAAATCATACCATGATTTGGGTCTATATAAAATTGGATTTTATGAATGGGTTGTTTCTCACGGTCATAAAAATCGTTCAGGGTATCATAGTAGGCAAGTATATATTGTTTCGGTAGCTGTATCGCGTAAACCGGAATATCAAGCATCTCACAAAGAATTTGATACAGTAAACCTAGGGAGTAATTATTTCCTTGTCGGGTATCGAGTACTTCATTCAAAAAGTAATGCGCGGGTTTGTTCTCCTCCAGCTCTTGTCCTTTAAACTTATACATGTTATAAAAGATGCTGTTGATAATATTGATTTGTTCGAGCGGGGTAAGATAATTATTGATTTCGAGCCAACAACTTTGATAAATACTCTTAATGGTTTTATGCACTGCGGCTTCGTCAAGATCGGGATACCGATAAGCACTCATCAATAAGGCGCCCGATAACAGAGATGATTTTGGTTTGCGGGCCCAGGCAGACCAAGCCTTAAATACATCATTGAAGTTTACTTTATGGATGATGTGCTCAATACGTTCTTGTACCCGATTATCCATAGTCGTTTCCCATAGGTCTTCTAAGGGCGCAATTACTTCTTTACCGTAATGAATCAACTTATCGGAAACCGTATGGTATACGTCTCTGTCTGGATCGTCGAGCAAATGAAACAGCGCTTTCAGTTCGGAGTTTTCTTTTATCACGGTAAGGTACTTTCTGAATTACGAACGAAAACTAAGTTGCTTTTTACTATCCAAGGGAAATAGTTTTTCACAACACTGCGGGTAAAAATATCAGGGCTAATTTTCTGAAAGAAATATCTGTATCTGATAATAATAACCGAAATTGCGCTATCAAAATTCCCCTCATGTCGGTAGTTGTCGAAAATGTAACGAAAATCTATGGCGAACAGAAAGCCGTAGATCATATTTCTTTTTCAATCCCTAAGGGTGAGGTTATTGGTTTTTTGGGACCGAATGGTGCTGGTAAATCTACCACCATGAAAATGATTACCGGGTATTTGCCGGCTACTTCCGGACGCGCTATGGTTTGTGGTCATGATGTGAGTGAAGAACCTTTGCTGGTGCAACAGAAAATTGGTTATCTGCCCGAGTCGAATCCACTCTATCCTGAAATGTATGTGCAAGAGTACCTCATGTTTTTAGCGGGGGTGCACCAAATCAAAAATCCGGCTCAGCGCGTGCAAGAGATGATTGAGCAAACCGGACTCAGTCCCGAGATGAAAAAAAAGATTGGTGCCTTGTCGAAAGGATATAAACAAAGGGTAGGCATTGCGCAGGCCATGTTACATAATCCGGATGTGTTGATTTTGGAT
>JBEISB010000133.1:0-6415 GCA_040375635.1 Chitinophagaceae bacterium
AAGCCTAATATTTCGGTAGTAATGAACAATCCCGAAACGCAAAAGCTCGAAACCATTCATGAAGTAGAAGAAACCCTAAATATAGCCGATCATGAAAAAGACTTAATTGTGAAGGCCTTGAAGAAACACAGAAGCAGAAGGCGAGATGCCGCTTCTGAGTTGGGGATTTCGGAACGCACATTATACCGCAAAATCAAGGAGTATGATATTGAAGAGTAATCGAATCGGCTGGCTTGTCATTTTGTGTGTCTTCTTTTCGGCTTGCGGTGTGTATAGTTTTACCGGTGCTGCTATAGAAGGCAAAACGATTAATGTGCATTATATCGAAAATGCCGCCCGTAGTGTTGTGCCGACTTTAAGTCCTACGCTTACCGAAAAAATACGACAACGCATTTTATCGCAATCATCGCTCACGCAGTTAAATAACGACAATGCCGATTATGATCTTAGCGGAAGTATAACAGGCTATGATGTTACGGTGGCAGCGATAGCAGGGAATGAAACCTCGTCGAAAAATCGTTTAACGATTACTATATCCGTTCAGTTCAAGAATCGAAAAAATGAGAAAGCAAATTTTGTGCAATCGTTCACTCGGTTTAGAGATTTTGGTGCCGATCAAAATATACAGAGTATTGAATCGGGCTTGATTACTGATATTTCGGGTGAATTAGCCGATGATATTTTTAATAAGGCCTTCGTGAATTGGTAAGGAAGTAAAACGAAATCAGCAAAGTATATTGGACAACACAAGGCCTTGATTCACGAAAGCGTTTTAGCGGGTATTATGTTTTTTGGGGTTTCTTTTTCGCCGCCGGAAAAAGCACATTGTTTAATATCAATCTAAATCCGGGTGAATTGGGGTGCAGACTCAAATCGGTGGGCGGGTCACCAACTACATGCTGATAATCTTCGGGGTCGTGACCGCCGTAGAAAGTCCAGGTTCCTTTGCCTAAATCACCATGTATATAACGAGCTTCACCAACTGATTTATTTTCGCCAAGCACCAGCGAACTGCTCTTTAAATCTTTATCAATAAAAGCCGTAGTTTGTCCCATAAACCCCTTGATGGTTGTGGTATGATTTTGGGTTAGCATGCTAGGCACGGGGTCGAATTTTGCAGAGAAGGTAAACAAGGTAAAATAATCAGAAGTGAATGGTACTTTTCTGGTTCCGGTGGCATCAATATCCGAATATTCATATTCCATCGGATTGGGCTTCAGGGTAAAATCTTTAAAGGCGAGGCATTTGCTAAAGTCGAGTTTAGCATGGGCATTCGGTTCTGCGGGGTCTCCATCATACATTTTTTCACAAATATCAGTTCCTTCGGCAGCTAAGGCAATATCATAACTATCGGTAGCGCTGCACATAGCAAATAAATAACCGCCACCAATCACAAAGTCTTTGATTTTTTTAGCCACAGCCAATTTCAGTTGAGACACTTTGGCAAACCCATGTTTCTTTGCCATTTTTTCTGCGCGTGCCACTTCATCAATATACCAAGGAGCCGTATTGTAGGCCGCATAAAACTTCCCATATTGTCCGGTAAAATCTTCGTGATGCAAGTGCAGCCAATCATATTTCACCAGTTTGTCGTCTAGTAGTTCATCATCATACACTTTATCGAATGGAATTTCGGCATAGGTAAGTACCATCGTAACGGCATCATCCCAAGGCATTTTTCCATCGGGCGTATAAACCGCAATTTTGGGGGCTTTTTCTAAGCGAACAATATCCATATTCACATCCGGGTCGGCAATTTCGGTAAGGATAGCCGTGTACTTAGCATCCGGAATAATTTCGAAACTTACATCGCGAATTTTACATTCATTTTCTACTTCCGCCATTTGATCACAAACAAAACTGCCCCCACGATAGTTCAGCAGCCAATCTACTTTTACATTTTGTGTGAGAATAAAATAGGCAATGCCATACGCTTTCAGGTGATTCTTTTGAGTGCTTTCGTCCATCGGAATCAAAATTTTTGCGGCAGGCATCCGCAGTCCGGCAAGCAAAAGACAAAGGATAAGACCAATTCGTTTCATATGTAATTTTCAGAGCGTAAACCTACAGACAGTTTCGTTAGCTTAATTATAAAATTCTCCGTTATAAAAGAGTTTGAACGCGTTAGTGCCTACTTTGTATTGCAGCACATCATAATCGAGATGCATATCTTCTAGGTGTAAGGAGGTGATATCATAAACCTGTCCTTTCGAAAACATCCGCAGCATATTCGATTTGTTGACATAGGCCATTGAATTATATCCTATCGTATAGTTGTTGGGATAATAATTGTCGACCATAATCTCGTTGCCCTCGTAAAACACCTTAAAATATCCGTTCGGGTCGGCATAAGCGACTACTTTATCCGCAACGCGGAAAGAGGGTTGATAATATCCAATATTATGCAGCTTGCCATCGTAAAAAACTTTAAAGTAGCCATCGTTACTATAGAAGGCTACTACATCATCTCCAGCTTCGAATGATTTCGGGGGGAAGGGATCGATGGGGTAGGTTTGTCCTTTATAAAAGATTTTAAATTGATTGTTGATATCAACATAAGCTACGATATCGCGACCCACTTTAAATTCTTTCACTGCCTGACTTTCAAGCGTTTCTACTTCGTTTTCATAAAACACTTTAAACTGTTGGTTATAGTTGATATAAGCGCCAATATTGTCGGATACTTTTACGGTACTATCAAATGTAAAATCGGTTTCGTCTAGCGACAAAAAACTTTCAAGTTCTGTAATCTTACCGCCATAATATCCATTGAAGGTCGATTTATTGATATCATAAAATAAAACCACGCTATCGCCTAATGCATATCGGTCGCAGAGTCGGGATAAGAGAACCACATCACTACCATCAATCACAGACACCATTTTTGCGCTGCGATATAAAATTAAATTATCAGAAACATCAAATTGAGTTGTAAACAAATCGCTTACTGCCGTTACGTTACCATCATGATACACTTTGAAATTTCGTCCGTTGTCGATATAGGCGATGGCATTTCTCCCTACTTTATATTCGATTGGCTTTATGGCTTCAAGACGATTTATCGCTCCATTGTCGAAAATATAAAATTCTTCGCGGGCATTTACATAAGCCGAAAAAGGCTGCGCTAGGATATCCGTCAAAAAAACAACACTTACGATTAGCGTAAGCAAATAACGGAGGAAGAAAGAAAAGGAGCTAGACATGTATTCGTATTCGTTAAAGGTCAGGATTAGACCATTTTATTTCTTTTGATGAGATAAGAGAGTAGAATTTTATCGAAACCTTCATCGGTATTTGCGTTGATGATATCGATGCCGAACTGTCCACATTTGAGGGCTAGCTCGTCGCGATAGGCAGCCATTTTTTGGACATATTCGGTTTTTAATTGATTGCTGTTCATGCGTAATTTCTCGCCACTTTCCATATCGACAAATTCATACGGACGGTTTTCGAACCCAAAATCTACTTCATAGGTACCATCTTGCACATGAAACAAAATCACTTCGTGTTTATTATATTTCAGGTGTTTAAGGGCATCAAACAATTCGTCGCGGTCAGAGATTCTGTCGAGCATATCGCTAAAAATAACCACCAAAGAACGGCGGTGTAAGGTTTCTGCAATTTGATGCAATACATTAGCGGCATGTGTACTTTTGTTTTCGCTTTTGTATTTCAGCTTCTTCTCCAATTCAGTCATCAGCATCTTTTGATGAACGGTGTTTGATTTACAAGGGGTATGTAAAGTAAGCGAGGTGTCGAAAAACGAAAGACCAACGGCATCGAGTTGTTTTTTCAGGATGGTAGTCAATGAGGCTGCAGCCAGACACGAAAATTGTAATTTGTTGGGTTTATCCGAATCTTCCGGAAACAGCATCGATGAGGATGTGTCGATGATGATTTGGCAACGTAAGTTGGTTTCTTCTTCGTATTTCTTGATAAATAACTTATCGACCCGGCCATAGACTTTCCAGTCTATATGTTTGAGGTTGTCTCCTACGTTGTATAAGCGGTGCTCGGCAAATTCGACAGAAAAACCATGGAATGGACTTTTATGTAGGCCGATGATAAAACCTTCGACTACCTGACGGGCGAGCAATTCCAGATGCTCCATCTGCTGATCCAAAACCATTAGCGTAAAATAATTCGTAAATTTATCCTTTATAATTATTCAAAAAAAATTACTTTCTATATATTTGGCAGAATATTAAGATTACATGAAGCGAATTCTGCCCTTCTTAGTCGTTGCCTTGCTTGCTTTGCTTACCTCTTGTACGCAAGAGTATACTTGCCAGTGTACGATCAAGTATAGTGGTAACCCTCCGGGATTGCCTGAGCAGCAAGTTGTAGAATTCAAGATTCGTGATAAAAAGAAAGATGCCTCTACGTTGTGTGAAGACAATTCAACCATCACAACCCAAAACGGCGTTACTATGGATGAAAAATGCCAGCTCTATTAGTTTGAGAATTTAGTTCACCTTCATGAAAAATATCCTTTTTTTATTACCGATGTTATTATCGGCTCATTCTCTTTTTGCCCAAAAACATAGCGATTCGTATTACCGAGAACATCCCGTTTGGATTCAATATATGGATCAGGATGGGGGTAATTATGAGGAGGCGTTGCATGCATTTAATCTTTTTTGGGATCAACGGCAACGACCGTCTGTCGAAAACGATTTATTTGAAGCCGAAGCGGAAAGTGATTCGAAGGCCGATTCGATATTACACCTAAGTGCCTTGCCATCAGACGTCCAACCCTATGTCGAAGCGTATCGTAAATTTTTATACTGGCAGCAAAAGATAAAGCCATATGTGCAAGAGGATGGACGTATACTTACGAAAGCCAAGCAATTACAACAATGGCGCAATAGTCGTAAAGACAGAAAATAATTCAAAATCATGAAAAAAAGTATTCTCTGGTTGCTATTAAGTACCTTGTCGAGCATGATCATGGCGCAAACCTCAAACTGGCAATTTACAGGTCCTTCCAACTTCCCCGTCAATATTTCTGGACAAATCAATGGCATCGGACGGGTTTGTCAAATTCAATACAATCCACTTAATAATAATAGTCTTTTCGCCTGCTCAGCTTCGGGTGGTTTATGGAAGAGTGTCGATAATGGTATGCATTGGTTTTCGATGGGTACTGATGGCTTGCCGAAAATGGCAACATCGGCAGTTTGCATCGACTATACCGATACGAATATTATTTATCTTTCTAGTGGCGATCCTAATTATTATGGCGACGACTATGGGGTTTGGAAAACGATAGATGGAGGAAACAATTGGTCGCAAATCACCAATGGCATCGGCAATAGAATGGCCCTAAATCTTCTAATGGATCCCGCCAATCACTTAACCCTCATCGCCGCAACATCTAATGGGATTTGGCGAACAACAGATGGCGGTAATAACTGGACGAATGTGCTTGTGGGAAATCAGTTTACGGATATGTGCTGGCAACCGCAGGCAGGGACTTCGTTATTATACGCGTCGAGCATGAATTCGTTTTTTCGAAGTGTGGACAAAGGCGTAAGCTGGACGCAAATTGTTTCGGGTTTTAATGGACTACTCGCAAGTGGAACAAGATTAGCAGTAAGTGCCAATAATCCTGCGATTGTGTATGTGGGGACTGTCAATGATGAGGGTACTATTTTTAAAAGTATAGATAGCGGACTTAATTTTAGCATTCAGTATCATGATACGTCTCGCAGCCTAACCGGTTATGATACAACCGGCGGCGGTCAGGGGAATTATAATTTCTGTCTCGAAGCGAATCCAAGCAATGCAAATGAACTTTTTTTAGGATCTCATTGTGTTTGGCGTAGTCAGGATGCAGGATTGCATTGGGATAAGTTAACGATATGGTCTCAAAAATTACATACCGACATGCACGATTTGTTATTTCAGCCGGGTAATACAGCTAATTTGTTCGAAGCCAACGATGGCGGTGTATGGTTAGGTAACAATGACGGATCAACCTGGCAACCACGTAGCGACGGACTCGGGGCCACCGAAAATTATCATGCCGCTGTTAGTCCGCTGTATGCCGGATTAATCAGTACCGGAACCCAAGACAATGGCGAGTTGATTTATACAGGCGGAATTTGGAAAACAAATCGTGGTGGCGACTGGACTACCAAAATGCAGATGGATTATTCGTTGCAGCAGTTTGTTTATTATTTCACCGACAAAAAACGAAGAGCATTACCATCGGGTAGCGGTGATTTGTATAATGTTCCTAGTTCGATTACGAGTACCGTTATGCGCCATGCCTTTTCACCCGATAATCAAAATCTTGGATACGTATCGGGAACCAGTATCTGGCAAACCAAAAATGGAAGTGATGCTTCACCGGTATGGACACAAATCACACCCGTTACTTCATCGGCAAAGGCAATCGCCACTTGTGCAG
>JBEISB010000102.1:0-8101 GCA_040375635.1 Chitinophagaceae bacterium
AAGAAGAAAAGTTTACTGGATTTGTATTTAAAATTCATGCCAATATCGACCCCAGACATCGAGATCGTGTAGCCTTTTTACGAGTATGCTCCGGAAAATTCGAACGAAATACTTTTTATCATCATGTGCGCCTCGATAAAAATGTTCGATTCAGTAACCCCTATACCTTTTTGGCTCGCGAAAAAAATGTGGTTGATGACGCGTATCCAGGCGATGTGGTGGGACTATTCGATACAGGGAATTTCAAGATTGGAGATACCTTAACCGAAGGCGAAGAGGCAACCTACATTGGAATCCCTAGCTTCTCTCCAGAAATCTTTAAAGAGTTGGTCAACAACGATCCTATGAAGACCAAACAGCTCGAAAAAGGCATTCGTCAACTTACCGACGAAGGGGTAGCGCAATTGTTTACCCAACACGGAGGTAACCGAAAAATTATTGGATGTGTAGGCGACCTTCAATTCGAAGTGATTCAATATCGTTTATTGCAAGAGTATGGGGCCGCCTGTAGTTTCAGAACCCTGCCTTTCTTTAAGGCCTGTTGGATTAAAGGTGACGAGAAAAAAGTGAGTGACTTTGTACGATTTAAACAGGCGAATATTGTTGAAGACAAGGAGGGTAATCTAGTGTATTTGGCCGAAAGCGCTTGGTATCTCAATACAGAACGAAGTAATAATCCGGAAGTCCGCTTTTATATTACCAACGACTACAAGCACGAACTACCTTAGTTTCTGAGTTTGTCTTTACAGATGGAGACGATAAAGTCGATACAGCGTGAGAAAGCCGATAAGTGTTCTTCTGAGGATTTCCCAATGCCCAATTCCGTTAAAATCGAAGACTGCGTTGCCATAGAATGTTTGATTTGCGGGAGTAGGATAAAGCAAAACCCTACAAGCGAAAGAAGAAGAATGCCTGCACTACTGATTTGAAATAATCGCTTGCGGTTTTTGATATAGGCAATGAGTACGACTGCGCCTAATAAAAATAGCAGCAGAAAAATCCAATTGTTCGTAAACCAATTGTTTTGAATGAAGTGCAAAATGATACTTTTGGTAAGTAAAGGTAAAGATAGGGACTCAAAAAAAGATAGAAAGCGGGGTAGATTCACCTAAAACCCTCTTACCTTTGCGAAATGCCTCGTTTCTTGATTTTACTTTTCGCTTTGTTCCTAACAGTTCGTGTTCAGGCGGGTGATGATGTGAAGTTAATTTCATTGTATCCGGTTCCGTTAAAAACTAGCACCTTGTTTGTAAAACTGAATCAAACCGGGAGTGGAATCAGTAGGATTGAGCTTCGGAATCTCATCGGGAAAAAAATGCAAGAGAAATCTGTCTTGAGTGGTACCGATGAAATCTATTTCGACGACCTGCTTGCCTATCCCAATGGTGTTTATGTGGTGATTGCAAAAAATAACGATGGCAAAGTATTAGAGATCTCTAAATTTATCCTCAACCGCTAATTCATGCGTTCAGCCAAATCGTTAATCTACGGACGAAACCCCGTATGGGAAGCCCTCGAAAATCAAGTTCCCTTAGATCGTATTTTGATGCATCATACCATCAGTGGAGAGAGGGTAGGAGATATCATTCGGCTCGCCAAAGAAAGGCATGTTCCGATTATGCGGGTGCCTGTAGAGAAGCTCAACGCAATGGTGCGCGGCGTTCATCAGGGGGTGATTGCCTTAGGGGCGATTGTTGAATATACGCCCTTGCAGGATATGATTTCTCACTTATACGATGAAGGACGAACGCCTTTTTTTTTATTGCTTGATGGGATTACCGATGTACGAAATACAGGAGCCATCATCCGTACAGCCGTTTGTTGCGGGATTGATGCGGTTATTTTTTCGGAAAAAAATTCAGCCCCTTTACATGAGGATATGGTAAAAACATCGGCAGGAGCTATGATGAAAATGGCCTTTTGTCGCGAAAAAAACTTAGAAGGTATTTTGGATACCCTAAAAATGAATGGGATTCGAATTTTATCGTCAGACTTGCAGGCCAAACAATCTTTATTGGATGTAGATTTTCGGGAGCCAGCCTGCTTAGTGTTAGGCGGAGAAGAGAAAGGGATTTCTCGAATTACCCGCGAACATTGTGATGAAACCTTTCTGATTCCGATGAAGGGAGAATTCGATAGCTTAAATGTGTCGGTAGCCGCCGGAATTATTTGTTTTGAGGCTATGCGTCAGCGTTATATTCTGCCGGCTTAACTTATCTTTGAGCCTCAAAATCGTTTTATATGGCATCATTCGACATCAGCAGCAAAGTGGATTTGCAAACCCTCGACAATGCGGTGAATATTGTGAAGAAAGAAATCGGAAATCGTTTCGACTTCAAAGGATCTCATGTGCTTATCGAACTCAATAAAAAAGACTACAAGGTGGCTTTGGAGGCAGATAGCGATATGAAAATCGAACAAATTGTGGATGTGTTGTTAAGTCGCTCCATGCGCCAAGGACTAGATGCCAACGCCTTTGACATCAGTAAAGATCCTTATCCATCGGGCAAGGTGGTAAAAAAAGAGGTTTCGGTTAAAAATGGTCTGGCCCAGGATGATGCCAAAAAAATTGTCAAGCTCATTAAAGACAGTGGGTTAAAGGTTCAGGCGGCTATTATGGATGATATTGTTCGGGTGACGGGTAAAAAAATAGATGATCTACAAGAAGTGATACAACTTTGTCGTAACTCAGACTTGAAGATTCCGATGCAGTACCTGAATATGAAAAGTTGATTTCAGGAAATAATATATAAAAATTGCCTTTTTTCGATTTTTAACCTACATTTGCGCTTCTTAAAAACAAGCATGGTTAGGATCATGCACAAAAAAGAATAGTATGAAACAAGGAATCCATCCAGAAAACTTTCGCTTTGTGATCTTCAAAGATATGAGTAACGATCACACTTTCCTATCACGTTCTACTGCAAAATCAAACGAAATGATGATGTGGACAGACGGTAACGAATACCCTGTTATTAAGTTAGAGGTTTCTAACACCTCACATCCTTTCTATACAGGTAAAAATGTATTATTGGATACAGCAGGTCGTATCGATAAGTTCAACAAACGTTACGCCAAGAAAAAATAATCTTAACATACAGTATAAAAAAAGGAACCTCCTACGAGGTTCCTTTTTTTGTTAATGATTTCGGCACTTTTACACCCTTAGGATAACAGAGTGGCGTAGGGGTAAATGTTCCTATGGCATCCTGAACTACCCATGAGGCCATGTGCAGTCCAAACAAGGCAGGGATATAAGAAATGGTGCCGTAAAATGAAGTTTTGAAATTAGATCCGTCCGTCATTTTGATAGACTCTCGATTAGGTGGTTCTTCCGAAAAGACGGTCATAATCCCTGAGTGAATGCCCTCTTTTCTCAATCGTTTACGCAGGTAATAGGCAAAAGGGCACATATGCGTTTTTGAGATATCGGCATACTGTAATAACATGCTATTGGTTTTGCCCCCTGCGCCCATACTGCTGATGATTTTACAGTTCTTAGCCAAAGCGGCTTTCATCAAATATAGTTTGGGGGTAATGGAGTCGATACAATCGAGCACATAATGGTAATCTTGCGAATTGACAAGCGCAGTTGTTTCATCGGGATTTAGAAATTGCTGTACGGTTGTGAGTTCAATCGCTGGATTAATGTCTAGGATACGTTGTTTCATCAACTCAGCCTTTGGCTTACCGACAGTAGATGAAAGTGCTGGTAATTGTCGATTGATATTGGTTGTATCCACAACATCACCATCAACAATCGTCATCTTGCCAACACCTGCGCGTGCCAGAAATTCTCCGGCAAAGCTACCCACACCGCCGAGTCCAACTAGCAACACATTTGTATTCTGTAATTTTTCGAGATGGGAATTGGTGATTAATAATTCCGTCCGTTCTAACCATTTGGGAGTTTCGTACATCCCGCAAAGGTAAGCAAGATGTTTTCAGAATGAAAATGCATGGACTGTATCCTTGGCTCTTTGTATGGTATTGTTGACAAGAAGCACTCTCATTACGATGTATACTCGTAGTGTATTCGCTGCGAAGATGGAAATGTGCGGACAGAAAAAGTGATTGTCGAGTAATGGAAGAGGTGTTACAAAAGTCGATCTAACAGACAGCGGATGAAATATTACGCGATTTGCTTCATCACGTTGAAGACAACATGAGGCTTTCCTAGGGTGTAAAAGTGGATGACTGGCGCTCCGGCTTTGAGCAGGTCTCGGGTTTGCGCTAACAACCATTCTGTACCTACTAATTCTGCATCTTTTTCATTTTTACATTTCATCATTTCTAATGCCAAATCATTGGGGATGTCGACATGGAAATGCGAAGGTATGCCCGACAATTGTTTGATGCTAGTAAGCGGTTTTAATCCCGGAATGATGGGCACATCAATTTGCAATTCTCTACAACGGTTCACAAACTCATGATATTTTTCGTTGTCAAAAAACATCTGTGTGGTTATATAATCAGCACCTGCGTCTATTTTATTTTTCAGAAACATGAGATCCAAATCAGGATTAGGGGATTCGTAATGTTTCTCAGGATATCCGGCTACGCCAATACAAAAATCAGTTTTAACCCCATCTTCTATTTCGTCTTCGAGATATTGGCCTTGATTCAATAATTGAATTTGATGCACTAAATCAATGGCATGATGATGGCCATGAGGGTCAGGCGAAAAGTACTTTTCGTTTTTAGGCGGATCTCCCCGCAGGGCTAAAACATTATCAATACCTAAAAAGTTCAAATCGATTAATGCATTCTCTGTTTCATCTTTCGAAAATCCACCGCAAATTAAATGAGGTACAGAATCTACTTTGTAATGATTCATCAAGGCCGCACAAATACCTACTGTTCCCGGACGTTTACGAATATCAATTCTGTCGAACGAACCATCGGCCCGCTTCTTGAAACTCTGCTCCGAACGATGATAGGTTACATTAATGAAAGACGGATTGAATTCCATTAAGGGATCTAAGGTTTTGAAAATAGAATCTATACTCTTTCCTTTTACAGGAGGAAGAATTTCAAAAGAGAATAAGGTTTTGCCTTTTGCCTGCTCAATATGCTGCGTAACTTTCATTTCGGGGTAAAGATAAGCAAGATTAGATATTGGGTTGCAGTTCTTACGCCGTAGAAATCAAAACGAGATTTTTTACCCTTCATCGTCATTTTATGCTGACACGATATGCTCAATAGGCAAACGATTCATGAGGGATCGAGCTAAGGTCATTTCATCGGCATATTCTAGTTCGCCTCCAAAGGCTACTCCCCTCGATAAGGTGGTCATTCGCAAGGGTAAATGCTTCAGTTTTTTGCTGATATAATAGACCGTGGTATCGCCGTCTATGGTTGGACTAATCGCCATGATGATTTCTTCCGCTCCTTGAGATTCGATTCTTGAAATCAGACTTTGAATTTGCAATTGATCTGGGCCTATGCCTTCGAGGGGAGAGATGAGTCCTCCTAAAACATGATAGACGCCACTATACTGCTGCGTAGCTTCGATAGCCATCACATCACGAATCGATTCTACTACACAAATCATGCTTTGTTTGCGAGCACTATCATGGCAAATGCGGCAGATGGAATGATCAGATACATTGTGGCAATGACTACAGTATTGAATCTTTTGGCGCATATTTTGAATCGAGCCACTAAATTTTGTTACCAGGTCCTGATCTTGCTTTAGCAAATGCAACACTAATCGCATGGCTGTCTTTTTGCCAATGCCGGGTAATCGCGAAAATTCGTTTACGGCCTCTTCGATTAGGGTAGATGAAAATATCATGTGAGATGAGTCTATTTAATTCAAGGCAAGCAAGAACGAAAAAGGAGCCTTGTTTTTTTGCCGTAAATAGGATTGCACCACTTGTGTCTTTCGAGTTTTTTGCTGCTTATTTACATCAACGATTTCGGCAAAATAAGCAATAGCTTTCAATCGATGAAACTCACGAAAAAGCGAAATGATTTCATTCATGCCCTCATCATCGGTATGCATACTCTTTGCATTAAATAATATGTCCTGATTATAAGTAAGCTTCATCGTACACGTCCTCGTTTAGGATTATAATGATTTAGATTGGTTTTACAACCGCAACCTTTACTCGCTTTACACGATTGTAATCCAATACTCAAGAGACCAGATAGGGCTAAGAAAAGAATGATTTTTTTTGTCATGCTTGGCTAAGACATTAATTGTGTAAAGATATGTATTTTGCGATGCAAAGTGGGTTCGGTAAAAAAAATATTGATAGCACCTCTCGATTGGGGATTAGGACATGCCACTCGCTGCATACCGATAATTCGATGGTTTTGTGATGCGGGGGCTAAGGTTATTATCGGAGGAAATGGAGCTTCATTATTGTTGTTGAGAAATGAATTTCCTGAATTGCAGGTGATCCCCTTGCCTGATTATCAAATTCGCTATAGTCGAACCCACAAAGGTCTTCCCCTTGTCTTGCTTTCTCAAATTCCTAAAATTCTTCAGGTTATTTCGCAAGAACATAAACGCTTAAAACAGATTGTTGAAGAAGAGAATTTGGATTTGATTATTTCGGATAATCGATATGGACTGTATCATCATCGGGTAAGATGTATTTTTCTTACGCATCAATTGCAAATTCAAGTGCCGCAATCTTTGTGGCTTCAGCAAATTGTCAATGCTTGTAATCATAGACTCTTACAACGATTTCACAGAATTTGGGTGCCTGATTTCAATGATCACGGCATCAGTGGTCGATTGTCTGATGCGTCATCACTAGATCATGCAGATTTTATTGGTATTCTCTCACGCATGGAATATCGTCCTCAAGCCGAAGCCCGTTACGAATGTTTGGTGGTGCTTTCTGGTCCAGAGCCGCAACGCACCCTCTTAGAAGAGATTGTGTTAGCGTCGTTACAAACGTCAAAAACAAGAACATTAATCGTCCGGGGTAAGCCCGGAAATACAAATCGAAGAATGGTGAGTCCTTGGGTTGAGATTGTAGATTATCTGGGTGCTACAGAACTACAAGTTGCCATTTCTCAAAGCAGGATGCTTGTCTCCAGGTCAGGTTACTCTAGCGTGATGGATTGGGTGAAAATACGTCGACATGCTGTGTTGATTCCAACGCCAGGTCAAACTGAGCAAGAGTATTTAGGAAAGTACTTAACGCAAAAACAATGGTTTCTGTCTGTCACTCAAGATGAATTTGAGCTGACAGATGCATTAGAACAATACAAAAAAACCATGTTCTCTTCATTTCCAACGGGCGATGAAGAAACGTATAAAGAATTTTGCTGCCGAGAATTAAAACGCGATTAGCCAATTACAGCGGCCATCGTTTTTCCAATATCTGCTGGGCTATCAACAACATGAATACCACATTCGCGCATGATACGCATTTTGGCTGCAGCGGTATCATCGGCACCGCCAACAATTGCGCCTGCATGTCCCATACGACGACCTGCCGGTGCTGTTTGTCCGGCAATAAAACCAACAACCGGCTTGCGCATATTATCTTTTAACCAATGGGCGGCTTCTGCTTCCATACCTCCACCGATTTCGCCAATCATGATAATCCCTTTTGTTTCGGGATCATTCATTAATAACTCTACAGCTTCTTTGGTTGTAGTTCCAATGATTGGATCTCCACCAATTCCGATGGCCGTGGTAATGCCCATGCCCGACTTAACCACCTGATCGGCAGCTTCGTAGGTAAGCGTTCCAGATTTTGAAACGATACCAATATTTCCTTTTTTAAAGATAAAGCCTGGCATGATACCTACTTTGGCTTCATCGGCTGTGATTACCCCTGGACAATTAGGGCCAATTAAACGACAATTCTTGTCTTTGATGTACTCTTTGGCAACAACCATATCCGAAACAGGAATGCCTTCTGTAATGCAAACAATGACCTGGATACCCGCATCAGCCGCTTCCATAATCGCATCGGCAGCAAAAGCCGGGGGGACAAAAATAATAGACACATCAGCAGCAACACCTTGTACGGCATCAGCTACCGTATTAAAAACCGGACGGTCAAGATGTTGAGTACCTCCTTTACCCGGGGTTACCCCACCTACAACGTTGGTACCATACTCAATCATCTGA
>JBEISB010000041.1:0-13443 GCA_040375635.1 Chitinophagaceae bacterium
CACCTGTTAGGCCATTAAATACCCCTATGGTAGAGTCTGTTCCGCCATTCAAGGAATAACTTAAGGGAGCGGTTCCTCCGGTAGATATTACCTGAATACTGCCTCCATTCGGAAAACTACATGAGGCTTGGGTAAGATTTAATCCACTGATTGAAGGGGTTAGGATAGTCGCTAAATTTATAAGCGTATCACGGGTGCATCCGTGGTTGTCTTTTATGTGCAATGTATAATTGCCTGGCACCAAAGGTCCAAACGATGAACTCGCACTATAACTGCCTCCGTTCAATGCGAATAAATAGGGCGAATTTCCACCAATACCTGCTGTAGATATGCTTCCGTTTACTAAGCAGGAAGGAATAGTAGTCGAAGTGCTTCCAAATAACAATGGAGTTGGTGTGTTAATCGAAGTTACGGAAGAAGCTGTGCATCCGTTTGCGTCTTTAATAGTGATGGTATAACTACCTCCTTGTAAAGAAGTAAATGTGCCATTGCTTGTATAGGCAGCGCCATTCACCGAATAAGAATAAGGCGTAGTGCCACCAATACCACTTACAACAAAACTTCCTGTATTATTACTGCATAAGGGTTGTGTTAGGGTTACATTATTCACCGAAACTAGACTGATGGCTTGGATCGTAATTAATGAATCGCGAATACAATTATGGGCATCTAATACATGTAATGTATAAGTACCTGGTGCTAGATTGTTAAAGTTGCCTGTGGTTTGGAAGGCAGAACTATTAATTGCGTATTGCAATGGCGCCGTACCTCCGTATGCATTTACCTGAATGCTTCCGTTAGTATTGCCACACGATGCATGGGTAAGTATTAAGCTGTTAATGGTAATTTGTCCGGGAGATGAGATAAATGCTGTTGTATCTTTTATGCAACCATTGGCATCTTTCACATGCAAGAAATAATTTCCTGGGGCTAATCCGCCAAAACTATTCAAGGCATTATAGGTTGATGTGCCAATGGAATAATAAAGGGGTAAAGTTCCTCCGCTGGCTATCACTTGAACGCCACCTGTGTTCGCACCATAGCACTGTAAATTACTTACGAGGAGTGAATCAATTTGGATAAAGGTGCCGGGTTGTAAATTAACAACAGTATCATCGGTACATCCAAAATTGTCTTTTATGGTGAGTGTGTAATTGCCCGGGAAGAGTCCACTGAATACAGAATTACTTGTATAAGCGCCTCCGTTTATTTTGTAAAGGAATGGGGCATTACCGCCTACATTGTTGGCTGTAATAACACCACTAGGGGTTCCAGGGCAACCCATCTGCGTGTTCAAGGCAATTTGAACGGGCGGTGCTACCGTAAAGCTTATGGATGAGCCCGAGGGCATGGCATTACCACAATTATCTACCAAGGTGTTTCCGTCACTGCCTGTAACTATTGATAATGTATATGTGCCCGGAGGTAAAGGTGACGAAAAATTCAGGGTAAAGGCATTGGTGAAGGCGCCACCTACAAGGCATGCACTACTGCTAGCCGAACTAATGCTAGCAATAGCAGGGCTCAGGGCGAAATCGCTACCATTCGATGCAAAGGAAGAACAAGTAACATTTTCGTTGAGCAAAAGATAGAGGGATGAGGGGCCAGAACAACTTGCTATAATACTATCGCTTTTGATGCCTGGAGCAATATTATCTAATATTTGGCAAGTAGATCCAATAAAGCTAATGGTATATCCTGATGTACTTGCTGATGAGTTATTGATCAGTATGGCAAAGGTTTGTCCCGCGGTAGCATTAATTGCGCTGCTAAATGAACCTCCGCCAGCACCAACGCTAGGTAAAGCGGCGGAATTTGATAATCCAGTTAACCCTCCCGGTGTCGAGTTAGCCAACGAAGCGTAATTACAACGAATCGGTGATAGTCCTGCCCCGATTGCGCTGCATGATTTATCGGTAAGATCCCAAACGGCAAAATCGTAGTCACTAGCGGTTGTTGGAGTAATAGTAAATACAAGGGAACCGTTGGTGTTTACATTGATAAGGTACCATGCTGAATTATTTTCTCCTGTGGTTAAGCAACCTTGATTACTTGGATTGAGTTCATTTATAGAGCCAATACCTACGTAAGCGTTGGGTTGCACATAGGTGTTTTGGCAAATCGGAATCGCTCCTAAACAATTTTGGACAGCATTCTGAGCTTGCACAGCGTTAGGCGTAAAAATTACCACCCACAAGAGTAGAAATTTTACCTTCAAAATCCATGAAGCGGACGGTTGTAATGTGGGTAACAACCATTTAAAGGTTCCATAAGGCCGATTAAAAATAGGCTTTTTTGTATCGATATGTTTGCTAGATAGGTTCACGATAACCTACCTGAGACAAATACCGTACCAAACTACCGAAGTAGTGTAAAATCCCCTTTTTTGAGTTGTAAATCTTGACTTAAAGGACAGTAATAAGTAAGCAAATAATAATAGGTTCCAATTTCACATGCAGTGCCCGCAAAGTGCCCATTCCAGCCGTCTCCGAGTTGATTTGTGTGAAAGAGTTTATTGCCCCAGCGATCGAAGATGTCAAAACTTTTTATTTGAATTTGTCCATGATGAATCACTCGAAAGAAATCATTATTCCCATCATTGTTCGGAGAAAATGCATTGGGGATAGACACTTCACAGCATGGAATATAGTCTATGGTATAGGACGCAGTATCTAAACAATTCTCTGCGTCTTGCACGATGGTCATATAAGTCCCATAGGGTATAGAGTAAAGGGTATCTGATGCATTAATAAATCCTACCCAGGTGTATTGATAAGGGGCAAATCCTCCAATGATATTTGCAATTGCTTTTCCATCATTACCATCTCCAGAACAAGTGGCTGGGGTAACACTTACCTGGATATCAAGATTGGATGAGGTGCGTATCGAAATGATTGTATCGGTTTTACATCCTTTTTGGTCTGTAAGCTGGATCTGATAGTTGCCTGTAGATAAATTATCAATAAAGCTGTTGGTGTCTAGATATACGGCATTCACAAAATAGGTGAAGGGGGGCGTTCCTTGAATCGCCGACCAGTCTATCGACCCCGTCATATCCGCTTTGCAATGATTTTCTGTAATGCCATTAATTTGTATGATTGGGTCGTTTGCAGGAGGCAGCAGTACAAATGTTTTGCTGGTTTTGCACCCGTTACTATCCGTAACTTCTATCAGGTAATTCCCATTGCTTAGGTTGCTGAAAACACTATCTGTCCCATTGGGTATCCCATTGATTGAATAGGTATAAGGTTTAACGCCTCCTGTGCTTCCTACTTTTATTTGTCCGTCTGCTATACCCGTACAACTAACATCCTTCAAGGTCTTTAGGTACAGAAATAAGGGAGCGGCGGGTTGTGTTATTTGTATCACCGTGTCGTGAATACAATTGTTGGCGTCTTGAATCGATAAGGTATATGTTCCAGCGACTAAATTCTGAAAGTTACCATTGGCTTGATAGGCGCCAGCATTGAGAGCATATTGATAAGCGGGCGTTCCCCCTATACCGAAACCATGAATTATTCCTGTCGGCGCTCCATAACAAAATGCAGGGATTACGGTTACTGTATTAAATCCAACAGCTGCGGCAGGCTCACTAATTTGAATTAAGGTATCTTTGGAACACCCCGCATTATCGATAGCTTGTATTGTATAATTTCCTGCTGTTAAGCCAGGAAAGACGCCACTCGTTCCTGATGGGGTGCCGTTAACTGTATAAGTATAGGGCGATACGCCTCCGTTACCACTTAAGCTAATGAATCCCGTGTTCCCATTTTTGCATAATACATTTTGGATACTGTTGTTGGTAATTGTCACATTATAAATCGGTATGAGTTGAACAATACTGTCCTTTACGCATCCTTGATTGTCTTTGATATGAAGCGTATAAGTGCCATTACTCAATGAGCTAAAGGATCCAATGCCTATGTATGCGCCTGTATTTAATGCGTACTGATAAGGCGCGCTTCCTCCAGTGGCACTATATTGTATGCTTCCATTATGAATCGTATTGCAGGAAGGGTTGGTTAGCAGGCAGGTAGAGAATTGCAAAACGGCAGGCTGAGTAATGACGCCACTTATCGTAGCACTGCAACCCAACAAATCCGAAACGCTAATGGTATAGGTGTTTGCGGATAGCCCTGAGAAACTACCAGTACCATTCATATTCGCTCCCGGCGTTATTGTGTATTGATACAAGCCATTTCCGCCAAGTGCCTGCGTCGATAATAGGCCATTCGCCATACCCCAACAGCTAACAGGTGTGCTAACAGGAGTAGATAAGGTCAGTGGATTCGGTTGAAGAATTGAGGCGGTTGTTGTTTTAGTACAAGCGTTAGCATCGCTAATCGTGATGGTGTAAAGAGCTGCGCTGAGTCCGCTAAATGAACCACTGCTATTGCTTGTTCCTCCTGGCATAAGGCTATAGGTAAAACTACCCGTGCCACCACTTCCCATCACGCTTAGACTACCATTACTACCTCCATTACATGATACTGGTGTGGTGCTAGGTGTGTTGATTTGAATAATCGTAGGTTGGGTAATTGTCGCTGTATTGCTGAGGCTGCATCCATTCGCATCGGTGCTTATCAGGGTATATACACCGGCATTTAAGCCTGTAAATAGGCCTGTACTTGAGGTAGCAGAGCCGGGTTGTAATAAATATTGTTTAGGGCCAGTGCCGCCAATGACTTGAATATTGATTTGTCCGTTGTTGCCTCCAAAGCAACTTACAGGGGTAGTATTCAATGCATTTAACTGAAGAGCCGAAGGTTGCACAATGGTTTTTGTTGTGCTAAGGGTGCACCCATTTCCATCGGTAGCAACTACTGTATACATACCTATGTTTAAAGGCGAAAAACTTCCTGTGTTATTGTTCGTACCCGTGGGTTGTAAGGTATAAGTAAAAGTGCCTGTACCCCCATTGGCATTTACTTGAATACTGCCGTTGCTATTGCCAAAACAAGGACTCACATTGTTTGATGTATTGATACTCCAAGTAATGGCAGAGGCATTGTTTAAGGTAATCTGCGTAGATGTGTTGCATCCATTAGCATCGGTGGCTGTTAGGGTGTAGGTATTTGCAGTAAGACTACCAAATATGCCACTTGTGTTTGAGAATGTGCCAGGACTCAGCGAATAATTGATAGTGCCAGTCCCTCCACTAACACTGGCTGAAATAGAACCATTGGCTGTTCCGTTGCAACTTGGATTTGTTGTGGAAGGTGTAGACCACGATAAGGTGTTGGGTTGTGTAATGGTTTTTATTGCGGTACTTGTACAGCCTGATCCGCTGCTGAGGGTAACCGTATAAGTATTTGGACTTAATCCAGTAAAGGTAAAGGGTGAGGTATTGCCACTTGTACCTCCGGGATTGATGGTAACACTCAAGGGAGATATGCCTACGGTTGCTGTGGCTGTGATGCTTCCATTGCTGGCGTTATTGCATAATACGTTTGTACTACTCAGGCTCAGTGTAGGAGTAGGGTCAACCGTGAGGGTAATACTAGAGTCGCGATTCGGACAGCCCGGGTAGCTTGCCGTTAGCGTATAGGTAGTGCTGGTAAGCGGAGTTGCAATCACTGGATTTCCTGTGCCGCTGCTAAGACTTGCACTTGGTGCCCAGCTAAAGGTAAGATTAGGATTTGCTGGCGATACGAGCGCCGTGAGTATTGTTGATTGTCCAGCACAAAGGGTATCGTTCGCAGGTTTATGGTAGCTCGGGTAATCTTGTATCAAGACCGTGAGGGTTTCGGTTACACTTCCTCCGCACAAGCTTCCATTGATAGATAATATCAAGGTTTCAGTTCCTTCTGTCAATCCATCTGCTAAGGCATTAATGCTGATGGTAGTTGAGGTGGCAAAAGCAGGAATGACCGCTGATCCGCTTAAGGGACTAACATCTAATCCATTACTGGCTGTTCCACTGAGTGTGTAGGTTACCGTTTGAGGAAAGGCTTTCGCATTAGGACGGATAATGGTAATCACAGCAGGCGTACATCCTTCAATCGCAAAGGGCGTGGGTGATGATAATCCATTGCTCGAACTTACCGAAGCAATACTGGCAATATCAGAAGTAAAGCTGCCCGCTTCTAAAAACACCCCCGAATCGTATAAGTGATCGCTCAAATCGGCAATGGCAAACTTCATATGATAGGTAGAACATGGGGTTACTGCTGCTTTTGCGGTAAGTAGAGCGGTTAGACCATTGTAAGTTATGCTGGTACTTGCTGATGTGTTGACATAATACGACGTAAAAGGAGATCCTGTTCCTAATGAAGAACAGTTTGTAAGATTACCGCCGGCAGTTGCAGAAATGCTTCCGTTGTTGATGGAGTTGATGCTTACAGGTATTGTTGTTCCGGGTACTAAGGCTACATTGGTTGGTGTTGCATACCCTGGTCCCGAAATAAAAAAGGCGAAAATATCATTGAAGTCTGTGCAATTATAAAGCGGATACTCTTCCGATCCAAAGCGATATTTGAATTGAACGGTATCTCCTGTGGGTGTAAAATCAAATTCTAGTTTGCAAAGGTCATAAAGGTTATTGGCGGCAGTTCCGGCGGCAGTAGCTAAGTTCGCATCTCCACCATTGGTATTGTTGTTGACGGATGCGAAATTCGAACCAATGCCATTGACCCCATAATTGGTGCCACTGGTAAGGGCCCGTCCGGTTGTGAGGACAATGCCGCTGTCGATAAGGACCGATGAAGCCATTCCGTTGTCGAATTTGCCGCTGGCATTGGTAGGACAAGTCAGCAGCGCGTTGGTGTACACGATACCATCACCAACCAATCGGTTAATCAGATTCGCGGCTGATACATTGGGGGTTACCGTAATTTGAGCAGAGAGTATGCTTGGAAAAAGAAAGATAATTCCAAGACTCAGATTCCGAATCTTAGCCTGAATCGAGGGGGTCAAGCCTTTGTGTAAAGAGGTAAACATGATAGAGCTTTTGTCGAATGAAAGTGACAAGATGATATCACCGAAGATAAGGCAGCAAATAGGCTTCGTGCCGCAAACTTCGATGAAGGAATAAAATTACTCAATCAACATCGTAAAATCAAACATGTCAAATGATATTAATCAATTTCTAAGTTATATTTGCCCACCTAAAATTTACGCTTCATGCCATATCTATTTACCTCCGAGTCTGTTTCGGAAGGACATCCCGATAAAGTTGCCGATCAAATTTCTGATGCACTCATCGATTATTTTTTAGCTTATGATTCAAATTCAAAGGTGGCTTGCGAAACACTTGTAACAACCGGACAAGTTATCTTGGCCGGAGAGGTTAAGTCTGAAGCCTATCTTGATGTACAGGACATTGCCCGCGAGGTGATTCGTGAAATCGGATACACCAAATCAGAATACATGTTCGAAGCCAACTCTTGCGGTATTCTCTCGGCCATTCACGAGCAAAGTGCCGATATCAATCAAGGAGTAGATCGTAAAGTAAAAAAAGAAAATTTCGAAACACGCGCGAATGCACAAGGTGCCGGCGATCAGGGTATGATGTTTGGTTATGCCACACGCGAAACCGAAAACTACATGCCGCTGCCTCTCGATTTGTCGCATAAAATTTTAAAAGAATTATCAAAGACTCGTCGTGCCGGCAAGGAAATGAAATACCTCCGTCCGGATGCGAAGAGTCAAGTAACTATCGAATACGACGATAACAATAATCCGATTCGTATCGATACCATTGTGGTGTCTACGCAACACGATGATTTTGATAAGGATGCCAAGATGCTCGCGAAAATTAAGAGTGATGTAATCAATATTATCATTCCACGCGTAAAAAAACAACTGAAGCCTTCATTACAAAAACTATTCAACGATAAAATTACGTATCACATTAACCCAACGGGTAAGTTTGTGATTGGCGGTCCTCACGGCGATACGGGGCTTACCGGCCGCAAAATTATTGTCGATACCTACGGAGGTAAGGGGGCACACGGTGGCGGTGCCTTTAGTGGTAAAGATCCAAGTAAAGTAGATCGCAGTGCAGCTTATGCAACGCGTCACATCGCTAAAAATTTGGTGGCTGCCGGGTTATGCGATGAGGTTTTGGTACAGGTTTCTTATGCAATCGGTGTGGCCAAACCATGCGGATTATTTATCAATACCTATGGTACGGCGAAAGTCAATAAAACCGATGGTGAAATTGCGCGCATGGTCGAAAAAATCTTTGATATGCGTCCTTACGCTATCGAGCAACGCCTAAAATTGCGAACGCCAATGTATTCAGAAACTGCTTCTTACGGACATATGGGTCGTAAAAACGAAGTGGTGACCAAGATCTTTAATAAAGACAAAAAAAATGAATTGAAAATGAAAGTAGAATTGTTTACTTGGGAGAAACTCGATTATGTTGACCAGGTGAAAAAGGCTTTCAAAATCAAATAATTTACTGAACTACAATTTCAAAAACTGCTTTCTGATGAGGCAGTTTTTTTTTGGCGGCCGGGCACGCTTTCCGTTGCAAGCCCTTCCCAAAGCATCAGGGGCTTTTCACTACAATCGTTGCCGCAAAGTACTCAACCTATAGCTTCATGCTTGAAACAGGCCTTGAGCATTAGCCGCGATAGCAGCCAGCACCGTGTGCGGCGTATAGCGCGAAGTAGATCTATATTTTCTTTGGCTGAGCTACGAAAAGAGCGTGAGACTTCGATGGGTTTTTATTTCGGCACAACATCAACGATCCGCAAAGTTGTAAACGAAAGGAGATTCTAAAAGAAACATTTGTTGATTAGAACGATACTCACAACAAATACCACTTGCTACAATTCGATTATATTTGCTGCCTCAAAAAAAATACATGGACAAGATTAAATTCGGTACCGATGGATGGCGTGCCATTATAGCTCAAGAATATACCGTGCAAAATGTGGCCCGTGTGGCTTATGCAACCGCTGTTTGGTTACAACAAACCCGTGAGGTGCCTGTGGTAGTGATTGGTCACGATTGTCGTTTTGCCGGCGAATTGTTTACCGAAACGGCTATCCGTGTATTGACGGCACAAGGCGTAAAAGTAATTGCTGCGAAAGGTTTTGTGAGTACCCCTATGATTTCGTTGGCGGTATTGATGCATAAAGCCGATCAGGGTATAGTCATTACGGCTAGCCATAACCCACCTTCTTATAACGGATTTAAATTAAAAGGCGCTCATGGCGGACCCACACCTCCCGATCAAATTGCCGAAGTAGAAGCCTTGATTCCCGATCATGAAGTGGCAATTAGCGGTGACCTTAAAGTCCTCGAAGCGAGTGGCGCTTTAACGTATGTCGATTTGGAGTCAGAATATATTCGCTATATCGAAACAAAATTTGATATCCCTGCACTCAATCGTTCTCCATTGAAAATGGCGTATGATGCGATGTTTGGGGCCGGACAAAACGTGATGAAAAAGCTATTTCCTCACGCGGTTCATCTTCACTGCGAAGTAAACCCATCGTTTCAGGGCACGGCTCCGGAGCCTTTGCATAAAAATTTAATGCTACTCTCGGATACCATGCGCACAACCCCCGAATTAAAATTTGGATTGGCGAATGATGGCGATGCCGATCGGATTGCTTTGTACGATGAAGATGGAAAATATATCGATTCGCACCATATCATCTTGTTGCTGATTCATTATTTACATCAATATAAAAAGCTCAGGGGTAAAGTGGCGATCGCCGCTTCTACTACCTTGCGCGTGAATAAGCTTTGTGCATTGTATGGACTGCCTTGCGAGGTTACGCCCATTGGATTTAAGTATATCAGTCAGATTATGATGCACGAAGATGTATTGGTGGGCGGCGAAGAGAGCGGAGGTATTAGTGTAAAAGGACATATACCAGAACGCGATGGTATTTATGATGGATTGGTGATTTACGAATTCATGAACCAAACCGGAAAATCATTAAAAGAACTTTGTGCAGAGATGTATGCGCTGGTGGGTGAGTTTCATTACGAAAGAGCCGACCTTCATCTCACCGAAGAAGCTAAACAACATGCCATGGATGTTTGCAAAAACGGCATTACGGCATTTGGTAAATACTCGGTACTTGATACCAACCTTATCGATGGCTATAAATATGAATTGCCAAACGATTGTTGGACCATGGTGCGCGCATCAGGAACAGAGCCTTTGTTACGCATTTATGCCGAAGGGAATACGAAAGACGAGGTAATGGATATTTTACAAAGCGTGCGTAACACTTTAGGCGTATAAGTTCTTATGCTTTGTTTGTTGGGCTTTGACACCTTGGTTAAAGCAGTGATGTTCTGTTAGTGTAAGATATACCATGGTGTGATTGGTGCTTTCCGCCTAATACGACTTGTTGCCAGCTCTTTTTTGAATCTTTATAATAATCGTTTACCAAACACGTTATAAGCGTTACTAAATGATATATAGAATGCAGTATAAAAAAATGACAGCATACAGCTTGCTCTGTTTCTTCTTTGCTATGCAAACTCATTTGTTGCAAGCACAAAAAAAAGTAAAACGTGTGCGTATCAAAGAGCTGACTTTGCTTTCCGGAATGTTGGCGCAGAAATCAGATAATATGGGTTTGCATGATTTTAGTTTGCTGGCACCTAATTCTGCCTTGTTGAAACAAAACTTTTCGGGATTTTCACAAGATAGAGGTATGGCCATGAATGGAAATTCTACATGCTCAATATTAATGGGTATGCACTTCTACGATAAAAATGAAAAGCAAAAACCAAGTCCATTATTGCGTGTAGGACTTACTTATTTTTCGGGCAATAGTCTTAATGGAAATTTGTATAGGCAAGATCGAAGTCGCTTTGATACCCTTACTTCATCACAAACAGGAGAAACACTTTATCTAGATTCTGTATACCAGAAAAACTGCAGTATGAACTACAACTACGAGCAATTGCATCTAGATGTGTCTTTGTTATTTAAAACAAATCCGGAAGCGCGTTGGAGTTTGTTTGCTGGAATTGGATGTAATGCCGGTATGTCGTTTCAATCTCATACAGATATTTATTATAACGATTTTACATGGACAGAGACGAGTATGCAAACAAGCACTGCTCAATTTCAACATGTTACGCAACACAATGGTATCAACAACGGACAGTACGAATCGTTTGCCAACGCCAGTAATTTTGGAGGTTCAATATTTGTTCCATTAGGTGTAGATTTTAGAATTGGAAAGAAGTCGGAGTTTTGGAAGCGTTTGCATCTATTATACGAAGTACGTCCTGGCATGCATTATATTTCAATTCCTGAATTAGGAAGCTCAATCAATGCCGGCGCCCTGCATAGTATAGGTGTTAGAGTAGCGTGGAAATAAGTTGAGGAGGGTTATTTCCCGCGGGTATTGCTGCAAGAAAATACAGGGGGATTTTAGTTGACCCACATGCCCTGTAAGTATGTTGATCATTGTATGCTTTTTTATTTCGGTGAGGTATTGTAGGCTCCTAATTTTTAGTGCTCGATATGTTTGATGATAATTAAACTTGTCAATTAATTATCGTGTGCCCAGATGTTGGGGAGATGAAATTGGCAGGTAGTTCCGCGAATCGTTGAATTGTTTTCCCAACAACAGTCGAAGTTTATATTAAAATCCGCATCTTTGCACCCTATGCATCCTGCTCAAACACCTTATTTATTGTATTCCGACGGAAACGGAAATATTTTTGAAGATACCAGCCTGTATGCTTTAGGTAGAAGTGGATGGGATGCCATGCCGGTAGAAAATGAAGATTGGATTGTTTTACCCGAAGGTGGAAATTTATACGAGCTTCCGGGCCGTAAAGGAATCGGCATCGATGTCGAAACCGGAGATTTGCGTTTATGCGAAAAAGGCTGGGCTGTAGCTGCCTTTATACCGCCGGCCTATACCGGTTTATACTTAGCGGCTTACGAAACAGCAGACGAGGCTCCGACATTGCCTTTGTTTTGTTATACGGCTGCTGCTTGGTATAATAATGAGTTTTATGTAACGGCCATTCGAATTGAGAAAGATATTCGTCAAGAAAAAGCGGGTTATGACGACGAAAAAATTCAGGCTGGGGTTCGGCAGTTTACAGAAGCCTATCCCGAAAACAGATTAGTAAAACACTTAGCCGAAACTTGTTGTAATACCTATTGTTGTCCTGCCGCCCGCAACTTTTTTTTAGGTCGATGGGAGTGCCCCATACCTTCGTCGCCGGCTTGTAATGCCAATTGTTTAGGCTGTATCTCTTTTCAACCCGAAGAAGAAAGTATAGTATCCTCGCACGATCGATTAACCTTTAAGCCCAGCGTTGAAGAAATTGTAGAGTATACGGTTCCGCATCTCGAAACAGCTCCGTATCCGATAATTAGTTGGGGGCAAGGTTGTGAAGGCGAGCCTCTTTTGATGTGGCCAACCATACGCGATAGTATTATCGAAATTCGTAAGCATACGCAAAAGGGAAGTATCAATATCAATACCAATGGTAGCGACCCCAAGGCTGTAAAAGCATTGGTAGATGCAGGCTTAAATAGTATACGGGTTAGTTTAAATTCGTTTCGCAAGGATATTTACACGGCTTACTACCGACCTAATAATTATGCTTTCGAAGATATTATCGAGTCGCTGAAAGTGGTAACCGACGCCGGTGGTTGGGCCTCGGTAAATTATTTTGTATTTCCGGGTATGACTGATAATGTAGAAGAAGTAGAAGCCTTATTAGCTGCCATTCGTTATACCAACCTGAGTATGATACAATGGCGCAATTTTAATATAGACCCCGATTGGTATTTAGGGAAATTAGGGGTAACAGATACCGGCGAATGTTATGGAATACGACCGGTAATGGATATTGTGCACGACGAGTTTCCGCATGTAAAATTTGGCTATTTCAATCCGCCAATCGAGCGAATCAAAGGCGACTACGATGCTGCTTTTGCTCATTAAGAGGCAAAAGATAGAATGAGTTTTTTGTAGACAAATTTCATTAGCCTTGATTTTTTAATGCTTATCCGTAAAGGTACCTAAAAACATAAACTAATTACATAATGATCCGCACAGGTAAAGCCTGCGAAGAACATACCACTTGCGAAGGCAAAGCCTTCGAAGAGTGAGATTTAACCGAAGCAGTTTCAATGAGAAAATATTTGAACGCCTTATCATGGCTGTTACTGCATTCGCTTGGTTTTCGTAGGCTATTTTGCGGATAAACATTAAAGTTCGCAGTCTCCAAATAAATACCGCTTACAGACTAATTTCTTTCCGAATTCTGCTCAGGCTTTCTGGTTGTATTCCCAGATATTGAGCAATCATCTTGACTGGAATTTGTTGTACCAACTCAGGTCTGCGCATTATTAGCTCCCGGTATCGCTCAGGGGCTGACTTTGTTAAAAATCCTTTCTCTCGTTCTGTTTTTTGAATATAATATTGCTCAGTTACCATACGCCCGAAACGATTGGCTAGTAACGAGTCTTTGTAGGCCAATTGTAAATCA
>JBEISB010000015.1:0-18572 GCA_040375635.1 Chitinophagaceae bacterium
CACAAACATTCATTTTGCCAACGATTGTATCGGGGAAGAAGCCAGTCGACTGTCTGCTTCATTGCAACCCGGCGAAGTATTACTACTCGAAAATCTTCGATTCTACAAAGAAGAAGAAAAAGGAGATCTTGACTTTGCTCGCAAACTATCGAGCTTGGGCGATGTCTATGTGAACGATGCTTTCGGAACTGCCCACAGAGCGCATGCTTCCACAGCCGTCATGGCTCAGTTTTTTGCACCAGACAATAAAATGTTTGGATTACTCATGGAAGCCGAAGTAGCCAATGCCGAAAAGGTGTTTCATAATGCCGACAAACCATTTACCGCTATATTGGGCGGCGCTAAGGTTAGTGATAAAATTCTTATCATCGAAATGCTTCTCAACAAAGCCAATAATATTATTATTGGTGGGGGCATGGCCTATACTTTCTTGAAAGCAGCCGGTCATCCCATTGGCAACTCGCTGTGCGAAAACGACAGACTCGAGCTGGCTAACGAATTGGTACAAAAAGCAAAGGAGAAAGGCGTTAACCTACTCATTCCGGTAGATAGTATCATTGCCGATCAATTTGATGCAGCAGCCAATACACAGCTTGTTGATAATGATCAAATTCCAGACGGTTGGATGGGACTTGATATCGGCGCCAAATCTATTGCTCTCTTCTGCGAAACCATCAAAAACTCAAAAACCATTTTATGGAATGGCCCCATGGGCGTTTTTGAAATGGAAAAATTTCAAGGAGGAACCAAAGCCATTGCCGACGCGATTGCCGATGCTACCCAACAAGGTAGTTTTTCGTTGATAGGTGGCGGTGATTCGGTGGCTGCCATTAATAAATTTCACCTAGCCCATGCCGTGTCTTATGTGAGCACCGGTGGCGGGGCTATGCTCGAATATTTTGAAGGAAAGGTATTGCCCGGAATACAGGCTATCAAAGGTTAGTCACAAGCGGGGCAGTCCTTAACAACATAAAAAAGAAATTATGAAAGATTGTCGCTTCTTGTACAAACTCCTATTAGCGTTCATAGGCTGTCTTGCTGCCCAACAGAGTTCTGCCCTTCACTTTACGATCATCGAAAGTCAATCGTACCTCAGTACTGATATCATGGATCTGAAATGGAAGAATCTTGTTACCGGACTCGGACATACGGCCACTATCTCACCGCAAACCACGCTCGACAATACCAGTTTTTTTGCTGGCTCCGATGCCCTGATTGTCTCCTCAGGGTCTATTGCCCTGCCTGCAAATCGAGTAAATACAATCAAACAATTTCTTCAATCGGGTAAAGATGTTTATCTGCAAGGCGAATATGATTGTGGCTTGACTAGTAACCAAGCCTTTGCTTATCTGGTTAATAATTTAGGGGGGACTTTTACTTGGGGCGGAACCACCAATAGCATTTTACAAATGAATATTCTAGGTAGTATGTCTAGTACACCCAACAGCGTAAGCAGTTTAAACTATTATAATTTTGGATGTTTTGGTACAGGTTGTGGGATTCAATATTTTTTAGAAGATAGCGCTAAGTTTTATGGCTTCTTTTTTTGTCCACCCAACCCCGCCTATGGCAGTCTCATACAAACTACCGATCAAGATTGGATTAATAATGTCTCGAATGCTTTATTGCAACAGAATATCGTTAGCCATCTTACCAATCCTGCCCTTTGCACGGGCATTAGCTTTACACCCTTGCAATTGGGTAACGATACTACCTTATGCAATGGAACTAGCTATACTTTAAATGCCACAAACTCCAATGCCACGTATCTCTGGCAAGATGGAAGCACCAACCCAACGTTTACCGTTACCAATAGTGGCACCTATTGGGTACAGGTATCTAATAATTGCGGTGTATTTTCGGATACTGTGCATATTAATTTCGCGCCAGCCCCAGTTATCGATTTAGGTCCCGATACGATGATTTGTGCCGGACAACCTTATATCCTTGATGCCACCACAGCAGGCGCAACCTATACTTGGTCTGATGGCTCACATGGGCCTACCTTACCCCTCAGCTTCTCGGGTATTTATTCGGTTCAGGTTAATTTGGGGGGATGTATTGCCGTGGATACGGTTATCGTCAATTTCTATCCTTCCCCCGTTGTGAATTTAGGAAATGATACGATTTTATGCAGCGGACAAACCCTCACGCTCAATGCAACTACGTTTGGCGCTACGCATTACCAGTGGCAAGACAATTCTACATCGCCTACCTATACAGTTAGTGCGCCCGGGTTTTATTCTGTGCAGGTAACCACCGCTTGTGGACTGATTAGCGATTTGATTTTTGTTGATTTTATACCCTCTCCCCAAGTAAGCTTAGGCAAGGACACAACCTTGTGTACAGGATCTACTATATTATTAAATGCTTTCACCCCCGGTGCCACGTATCTCTGGCCCGATAATTCAACCGCATCAACCTTATTAGTGAGTGAGTCCGGATTGTATATCGTAGCCGTATCGAATGCACAATGTACCGGTTATGACAGCATCAATATCTCGTATAAGGTAAGCCCTGTAATCAATCTGGGACAAGACACAAAATTATGCGCCAACGAAACCTTATACTTAGATGTTACAACACCTGGCGCTACTTATCTATGGCAAGATTTATCGACCCAAGCCGATTATACTGTAAATACCAAGGGCTGGTATTCGGTTGAAGTTACCTTAGATGGATGTACAGGTCACGATTCTATTTTTGTCGACTATTACGATTATAGCTGCAATTGTCAGGTCTATATCCCCAATGCATTTAGTCCGAATAACGACAACCGTAACGATATCTTTCGGTTTATCGGGAGCAATGAAAATATTGGACTCAACGAATTTATCATTTACACCCGTTGGGGCAAACCTGCCTTTATCGCACAAAACAGTAACGATTACTGGGATGGGAAAATTATGGGTAGCGAAGCTGAGGCAGGCACCTATTATTACTGGCTTCGATACACTTGCTTACTTACTGGCAAAACCTACGAACGTAAGGGAGATATTTTACTGCTTCGGTAAGAAGAATGTCTAAGCAATCGTATTTAAAGATTTATTTAACAAGTTAAGATTCATTTACAGAGTATCATTGCGCCCTTGAAGCGATTTCTTTCCATAGGATTACTGATGATGATTTGCCTAAATCATTTCAATGTTATGCACTTACTGGTACAACATAGTAATTTCAAAAAAGTAAAAACCGGACTTTACAAAGAAACCGAAGAGGAAAAGAAATCAGAAAAAGAAGATAACAAAGCCAAAGAAGATCCTGACCTAGACGATGAATGGATACCGGCTACTATGCTTAGTGTTATGCATCCTGTACCTTCGCTGCGCCTTGCTAAGGTTTATACATCAGATATATATCTATACTCATCTGCTCATAGTAGTAAAACTATCAAGCCTCCTTGTTTCTAATGGTTGACTAAACTGTTAGCCACTTAGATGGGTAACTGATGTATTGCATGCCTATCGCTTGCAGTACACAAAACCATTATTTCAATTTCAAAAAAATTTACTGTATGAATAAGTACCCAAAGTACTTTAAGACGGATATCATGGCCGGAATGGTTGTGTTTCTCGTCGCTCTTCCCCTCTGCTTAGGAATCGCGGTTGCGTCCGGAGCATCTCCATTTGCGGGCGTTATCACCGGCATTATAGGCGGTATTTTGGTAGGTGCCATTAGTTATTCTCATTTAAGCGTTACCGGTCCTGCAGCCGGACTCATCGCTATAGTACTCGCCTCCATTACCGAACTTGGTTATGAAGGTTTTTTATTAGCTGTATGCTTAGCAGGTGCCTTTCAACTGCTCTTAGGTTTTGCCAAAGCGGGCACCATTGCCAATTATTTCCCTACCAATGTTATCGAAGGAATGCTAGCCGCCATCGGTATCATCATCATTAAAAAAGAACTGCCTCATGCCATTGGTTACGACAAGGCTCATGAGGGCGATTTCTTTTCGTTAGAATATGGCAGCGACTCGGGGTTATTTACCGAAATCATAAAAGCAATAAACTATACCCATTGGGGAGCCGTGGCGATTACCCTAATTTCTGTTGGCATTTTATTAGCCTTCACAAAGGTGCCGGCCTTAAAAAAATAAAAGTAGTCCCCGGGGCTCTAGTGGCTGTAATCATTGGTATATTGGTTAATGAGTGGTGGATTCGGAGTGGTTCACCCTTAGCAATAACTGGCGAAAGTCATTTGGTACGATTACCCGTTGTTTCTACTGTAAATGAATTCTTTTCTCAATTTCGGTTTCCGGATTTCGGTAGAATTACAGAACCTCGCATTTGGATAGTAGCCCTAACCTTTTCTGTGGTAGCCAGTATCGAAACGCTATTATGTATCGAAGCTAGCGACAAAATGGACCCCCTCAAACGTTTCACCAATACCAATCAAGAGCTCAAAGCCCAAGGCGTCGGCAATATGATTTCTGGTTTACTTGGCGGCTTACCAATGACATCAGTGATTGTTCGCACATCGGCCAATGTTAACGCAGGCGGTCGAACCAAATTGGCGGCTATAGCGCATGGTCTTTTTTTATTGATAGCCGTGTTGCTAATTCCTTCTTTATTAAACAAAATGCCGATGGCTACCTTGGCTGCCATATTGATTATGATTGGATTAAAACTCGCAAGTCCGAAGGTATTTATTCATATGTGGAAAAACGGACTCAATCAATTCATCCCCTTTCTAGTAACCGTATGCGCCGTAGTATATATCGATTTATTAAAAGGAGTCGGCATCGGATTACTGATTAGTGTATTCTATATCTTAAAACAAAACCTCAAACTAGCTTACTTCTTTACAAAGGAAGCCCATCACGAAGGTGAAATTATTACCATCGATTTAGCGCAAGAAGTGTCGTTTCTGAATAAAGCGGCAATCAAAAAAACGTTAGGCGAAGTTTCACCAAATAGCACCGTTATTATTAATGCGTCTCAAACTGTTTACATTGATTTTGATGTCATCGAGATGATACGAGACTTTCTCCAATTCGGATCTCGTGACAAAGAAATTAAAGTCGAATTGATAGGATTTAAAGACAAATATTCTATCGATTCCTATAGTCATGTTCACAGCAAATAATATTCATCCTCAAAAAAAAGAAAATGAAAAAATCATATCAGCAATTATTAGACAATAATAAAAAATGGGTAGCCGAACAAACAAAAAACGATCCTACCTTTTTTGAAAATCTAGCCAAAGGACAAAGCCCAGAATACTTGTGGATTGGCTGCAGCGATAGTCGTGTACCTGCTAACGAAATTACAGGAACCCGGCCGGGTGAAATGTTCGTACACCGTAATATCGCCAATATGGTGGTGCATACCGACATGAATTTACTCAGCGTACTCTCTTACGCCGTGGAGGTACTGAAAGTAAAACATGTCATTGTGTGTGGTCACTATGGATGCGGCGGTGTATTGGCGGCTATGGGGAATAAACAATTCGGACTTATCGACAACTGGCTTCGACACATCAAAGATGTCTATCGAATTCATCAACAAGAATTAGATGCCATTCAGGATGAGCATCATCGAGGAAAAAGATTGGTAGAATTAAATGTCATCGAACAAGTTTCGGATTTAGCAAAAACCTCTATCATTCAGAATGCCTGGAAGCGAGAACAACCCCTGCATCTGCATGGATGGGCCTATGATATTCAGGATGGCATTATCAAAGACCTTGAAGTAACCTTAACAGGAGCCGAAGATTTAGCGAATATTTTTCAGTTCCACTCATAAACACAATTCCCATAAAAAAAGCCGGATGTTCTCATTGAGCATCCGGCTTTCTGTTACTTAGAATTCATTAGTAGGCCCATTTGATATAGGTAGCTCCCCAAGTAAATCCGCCACCAAAAGCCGCTAAAATAATGTTATCGCCTTTCTTGAGTTGCTTCTCCCATTCCCACAAACATAAAGGCAAAGTACCATTGGTTGTATTGCCATAACGCTGGATATTAATCATAACTTTCTCTTCGGGTAATCCCATACGCTCGCGAGTAGCATCAATGATGCGCTTATTGGCTTGATGCGGAACTAACCACGCAATATCTTCTTCTTTCAAATGATTGCGTTCCATAATATCGTAAGCCACATCCGCCATATTTTTTACGGCAAACTTGAAAACCGTTTGCCCTTCTTGATACACAAAATGTTCTTTGTTCATTACCGTTTCTACCGTAGCAGGCTTTACAGACCCGCCCGCCTTCTGATGCAGATAGGCTCTTCCGGCACCATCAGCACGTAAAATACTATCTACAATGCCAAGTCCCTCCGTATTCGGCTCTAACAACACAGCCCCACAACCATCACCAAAAATGATACAGGTAGCCCGGTCTTCGAAATTGAGAATCGAGCTCATTTTATCGCCACCTACCACAATCACTTTTTTATGCTTACCCGTTTCGATAAACTGAGCGGCAGTGGTTAGCGAATAAATAAATCCACTACAGGCCGCACTGATATCATATCCCCAAGCGTTCTTCATGTTTAGCTTATCACAAATAACATTGGCCGTAGCCGGAAAGGTAAAATCGGGTGTGGTGGTTGCGCAAATCAACAACTCAATCTCCATCGGATCGATACCTGTTTTGTCAAAAATCTCTTGAACGGCTTTTACTGCCATGTCAGAAGTCCCCAAGCCTTCGCCCATGAGCACACGCCGCTCTTTAATCCCGGTTCGGGTGGTTATCCACTCATCGGTGGTATCGACGATTTTTTCTAAATCAAAATTGGTGAGTTTGGTCTCGGGTACATACCCACCTACACAGGTAATGGCAGCTTGCAGTTTCGACATGCGTTCTGAAGAATTAAATGAGCGGTAAAGTTACTATTTTAATTGAGGTATGAGAGCAAGTTATTCAGACAAGACAGGCTTCTGTTTATAAAAAAAGGAACCCTAAAGTTCCTTGTTGATATTATATCGCAGCTAACTGCACTTTCTGTTGTAATTCTTTGACTTGCTCTCGAATCATGGTATCTGTATCCATCAGGTCTTTTACGGTTTGGCAGCTGTGGATTACCGTGGTATGATCGCGGCCACCAAAATGATCACCGATGGTTTTGAGAGAGTTTTTAGTGAATTGCTTAGCCAAGAACATCGAAATCTGACGGGCTTGAACAATTTCACGCTTACGGGTTTTCGCCTGTAATTTATCGTAAGTGATTTCGTAGTATTCACATACCATCTTCTGAATGGTATCGATAGTAATTTCTTTAGAAGAGGTTTTCACGATATTCCGTAATACCTTTTTCGCCAAGTCCAAATCAATTTCTCGTTTCACTAAGGAAGAGTGCGCCAACAAAGAGATGAGGGCTCCTTCCATTTCGCGAATATTATTCTGCACGTTATACGCCAAGTATTTTACAACCTCTACCGGGAGTTCTAAACCGTCATTGCGCATTTTATGCTCGAGTATCGCCATGCGGGTCTCGAAATCTGGCGCTTGAATATCGGCGCTAAGGCCCCAACGGAAACGCGATAATAAACGCTCCTGCATCCCATCTAAATCCTTAGGGGGCTTGTCGCTGGTTAAGATAAGTTGCTTACCATTTTGATGAAGATGATTAAAGATCGAGAAGAAAGCATCCTGCGATTTTACGGCCGGGGCGAAATAATGGATATCGTCAATAATCAACACATCAATCAACTGATAAAAATTGATAAAATCATTGATTTCATTATTGCGTGAATGCTCAATGAACTGATGGATAAACTTTTCGGCACTAACGTACAATACCGTTTTGTTTGGATGCAAACGCTTGGTTTCATTCCCGATGGCATGCACCAAGTGGGTTTTACCCAAACCCGAGGCACTGTAAACTACCAAGGGGTTAAAAGAAGTTCCACCAGGCTTTTGGGCTACAGCCATCCCCGCGCTGCGTGCCAATCGGTTGCATTCGCCTTCTACATAAGATTCGAAAGTATGATTAGGATTTAATTGTGGGTCGATTTGTGAACGCTTAAGTCCGGGAATGACAAATGGATTTTTGATTCCATCTTCTTTCCCTAAAGGCATATCCACATAGTTATTACTTAGCTGAGCTTGCTGATGGGTACTAGCGGGGACGCGAACGGTTGCCGGATTTTTTTTGTTTTGATTTTCCATCAGAATGCGGTACTCGAGTTGTGCATTCTTTCCTAATTCGCGCTTTATGGTTTTAGCAATCAATTCAACATAATGCTCTTCGAGCCATTCGTAAAAAAATTGACTCGGCACTTCAATCACTAAAACATTTTCTTCTAACGCAACTGGTCTGATGGGTTCGAACCAAGTTTTGTAAGATTGCCAACTGATATTATCCTTGATGACCTTCAAACAATTCTCCCATATTTTCTCGCAAGACTTCGTCATGTTTTTTTGTTAGTAATTTTATATGTATAGATAATGTTTTTTATTCGTAAGAAAGGCTGTAAAACTAGTGTTTATGGGCTTTTCAACGGGACAACGAAAGTGGTAATTTTTTGTTGAAAAAAAAATTTTTACACACTTGTTTCTTTCACACCCATAGCACTCAAATTTGAAACATAGTCGTAGCCTCCTTTATTATCAAAATAAATATTTATTCTCCCCAAAAAGAGTCCTGCCCAACCTACCTGATTAATCACGACCTCTTGATTATTTCGATTTTTTACCTTATGAGGCTCATTCAAAAAGGTATGCGTATGCCCGCCAATAATCAAATCAATGCATTCACTTTCTTTTGCTAACACGATGTCGGATACCTTATTGTCTTTGTACTCAAATCCTAAATGAGAAAGACAAACTACATAATCACAACGCTTATTTTTTTTCAACCGATAAGCGGTTTCATTGGCTGTCTGAATAGGATCATGATATTGAATGCCCGCAAACAAACGATCGGGTACTAGTCCTTGCAATTCAATCCCTACACCAAGTATACCCACCTTTATCTTCCCTTTCCGAAGGATGGTATAGGGAACAACCTGATTCTCGAGCGCCGTATGGGTAACCTCATAATTACAATTCACAAAGGGAAAATTCGCATACTGCATTTGATTCACCAATCCTTCAATCCCATTGTCAAAATCATGATTCCCTAAGGTGGCTGCTTCATAGCCAAGCATGCTCATAATCTTCATTTCAGGCTCGCCTTTAAATACGTTAAAATAAGGGGTTCCTTGAAAAATATCACCAGCATCAAGCAACAAAACTTGGTCGTTTTTTTCGCGCAGGTTATGAATCATTTTTTCACGAGCCAGCACCCCCCCCATACCTTGATATTTACTCCCATCCATAGGGAACGGATCGAGCCGACTATGAACATCATTAGTATGTACAATGCATAGGGCTTGGGCAAATGGTTTGGCAGACAATCCCTCCCAAGGGAATTCTGATAATGCCAGCAAACCAGCACCCATAGCGGCCTTTCGGATAAACTGACGACGAGAAGTTGTATTCAGGTCTGCTATTTTTTGATCTCGTTTTTCCATAAGATTCGTTGTAAAGTGTCGGGCATAACTTGTGGCGTCATTCGCAAATATTCTATCATCACATCGCGGGTAAGCATACCTGTATGGATTTGCGATACCCCTTTTAAAAAAGTACAATCATCGCCCCCATTGGCTACATAATCATTGGTAGCGACATAATAATCTACACTATCCGAAATAGACTGACCGGAGTTAAACGCTATGTCACCAAGACTATCTGTAGTGAACGCCAAACTACGACTGATAGGCCATCCGCCACTTTTGATTACCGATTGTAGCCATACCTTCAAAACAGCGCCCTTTATCGAAACCAATACCAATTCATTGTCGAAGGGCAATAGTTCATAAATCTTGCCTTTAGAAATGGGACCATCGGGAATTTGATTGAGCCGAATTCCACCATAATTATACATCACGCCTAGGGTTTGTGCCTGCTTTTGTTGCGCCTTCCAGAACATAACATCAGTGATAAAATTCCCCAAACTCCCGCTAGGTTTGGCCTTGGTAAACATCCCCTTCGCTTCGCTGAGTTTCTCATCCATTACCTGCGATAAACTATCTCGTAATGGTCGTAAATAAAGGGCTATAGCCGAAAGTGTATCGGCATTCGCAGCGGAAACTTTCTCGTTGGCTGTATCTAAGGAAGCTACCTCGTACGGGGTATGACAAGATAAAAAAAGACAGCAAAAGATGGGAATAAGGGATTGAGTAAGATTCATCGGGGAAATCTTGTCGAAAAATACAAAATAGAATTAACTTCGCTCACTAAATATTTTTATCATGCCTTCATTTGAATTAAACGGAATCCTGAAAGTAAAGAAAGAAACACAAGTAGTGAGCGAGAAATTTTCTAAACGCGAATTTGTGGTTACTACAGACAATACAACGCAATACCCACAATATATCAATTTGCAATTAACCCAAGACAAATGTGCCTTGCTTGATTCATTTCAACAAGGGGACGAGATAAAGGTATCCATTAATTTGAGAGGCCGTGAGTGGAGTGGCCCCGATGGCGTAAAGTACTTCAACAGTTTAGAGGCTTGGCGTTTAGAAAAAGTTGGCGCTCAGCCTTCTTATGCTGCTGCTCCTAACGCGTCTATAGATCCAATGCCTGCATCAAGTCCTGTTGCAGACGACCTTCCGTTCTAAGTCAATTATTTTTTCGGCTTTGTTTCAGGAAAGTATTTCTTTCTGATTTTATCAAATTTTCTGTCGTCCCAATTGATTAATAGGTAAAAATAATCTTTTACTTTTTGGGGTTCACGAACGGTTAGGTCATGGTATTGCTCATACAAATCTTGATGAAAACAAGTAATCAAGGTATAGCAGTCTAAAAAACCAGCTTCCCGCATCGCCCTGGCAAAGCGAAAGGTATCTTTAGCAGTTGAATCCAACATTTTGTTCCAAGCATACACTTCGAGGTAACGTTCACTTGTGCGAATATTGGGTTGAAGCAAACCTGCAGAATCTGCATACATGCGAACATCCTGGTCCGCCATTTGATAGAACCACCAAGGAGAATGTTCATCAACACTAATCTCAAAGTAATTGGCACGAAACGAAAGGGGGTAAACCTCTCTTCGTATCCATTGCGACTGAAATACCTTCCCTCCCTTTTGCACCATAGTACCCAGTGCAGTAAAATAATTTTGCTGGGGGTAACGACTAATTGCCTGAATCATAGCGGCGGCGGCATCTTCGTACTTCCCTTTACGATAATGTAATTTATACATACGCTCATAAGGTTCGGGTCTATTTTTTTGCAACAATGCAGCGGCGATATAATTCACAAAAGCCAGAGAATCTATTCCTCGATGATAAGCCATATCCCCCAATAAGATATTGGCCGAATAATAGTTAGGCGCAGTCGATAATGTATTTTGCAGCGTCGTCATCGCAACATTCTCGGCGCCATCGGCCCAAGCTTCGAGTGCATTCTGATACATAGCAAAGGCCTGGTCGCTTACCCATACATCGGGAGAAAGCGTATCCACTAAAAACTCGCGCAAATATCTCGAGGCGGAATCGGCATAGGCAACCTGCAAAGTAGCTCGCCGACAATTCTGTATAAAATCATCGAGATAACGTTGATAGGGAATCTCATTCAATTCAGAAATCCCCTTCAATTCTTTCTTCAGTGACTTATCTTTTGTTGGGATGATTACTTCGAAACCATTTTCGTCGGATTGCAACAAAGGTTCTTCTTTAAATAAAGTACTATCAATCGTAACAACAGCTTCAGTAATAACGCCTTCAGCTTCAACATCCATCACTTCCTTTTTTTTGATGTCTACCTTTCTCACGCCCGTGTCAAATCCATCCCATTCTACCTCTTGCTGTTTCGCCTTTCTAGTAGTCTTTACCGAGTCTTGATCTATATCCAGACTATCACTGATTTGATTTGCCTTATCAGTGCCAGGCATCGGGGTTTGATATTGTTTTACCTGTTCGGTCGCCTCGGGGATTTGTCGCAAAACCTGACGTTGCATTTGTACGAGCGCCTCGTGGTAATAAGGAATAAAGGAGTGAGTCCGGCAAAGGTCTTTCAATATCTCTTCCCCTTTGGCAATGCGAAACTCATTATACAAATGTTGAGCGCGGATTACCTTTCGTTTTTCAGCATCCGGAATAATAGGATCAATTTTCTTTTGCGCATAACTCATTTTGAGTCCAACTGAGCAAGTAAGTAACACAGTAAACAAGCATTGGATCCAAGAGGGCCTCATAGACCAAAGTAACTACTTTTTTGGTATTTACCCTAACGCACAACTGCGAAGCGCTGCCTGCGTAAATTATTTTATTCTCTGTTGCGTGTGTAATTCCTTTGCGAGCACTCCGAAGATTATTGCGTTGTCGTTTACAGAAATAAATAGAAAACAACAGCCAACAAATTCATCACCAGTGAAATAACTGAAAGGATAGCCGTTAAGGAAAGATATTGAGCTAAGGAATGAAAACTACCCGCCAAATCTTCGTCTTCACTAACAAAACCCGGGTGAGGCGTTGCTTTGCCAAATCGAAATAAATACATGCCATTCAAGAAAAAGTTTAAGCCCGAAATAGCCATCATAAGCATGAACAACCATTTTCCTGCGCCCATCATAAAGGCTAATGCGGTTTCACTTAACCCATTAATCAATAATAGTGAATCTAGAATATATTTAAGATTAGCCACAATCAAAACCATGATCATACAAACAATGGCAGACAAACTGAGATAAACAATACCGACGAAACTAGCCCAACGGCCCGTTATCGCCAATTGTCGGGTAGCTTCGGGTTGTAAAATATCTGATTCCCAAAGTTGGTTTTCCTGTTCAGTCATATCAGGCTCTTGCATAATCTACAATTTTTACGAGTAATCCCAACAGCAAAAACAACATGACCAAGGTAGTAATAATCACAAACAAGATGCCCATCACGGTAAAATAAATTCGCAAGTGATACAAGGCCCTGCCCATCAAACCCGCATCATGGGTTAGCTTGGCTTGTCGACTATATTTTACATATTGATAGAGATTGATACTCATCACCAAGGTAATACCTGCCGAAGCCAAAAAAGTAAACAAGGTCCCGATACGCACCGCACCGCCGGATGTCCAACCCACTAACATCTGTAATAAGCCTAATCCCAAATTCATCAAGGAGAGGATAGCGGCATAGCGTGCCCACTTTACAGAGAGCAGAATTTGAGTACCTAATCGAAGAGGAGTTTGTTTTGTCATGTTATTATGTAAGGCCAATCATTAATAGGCACGAGCAAATAATACGCGCTGCGAACTTGGATTTCCGCTGAGGATGCAAGTCCCAGGCTCTTGCTTATTTTGTAAAGGAATACAACGAATGGTTGCCTTGGTCAATGATTTAATTTTCTCTTCCGTCTCACCCGAACCATCCCAATGAGCGCTTACAAAACCGGCCTTTTCATCAAGCGTTTTTACAAACTCGTCCCAGCTATTTACTTCGGTAATATGTTCGTCACGGAATCGGCGTGCCTTTTGAAATATCGCCTCTTGAATTTCATCTAACAGAGCAGCCACTGTATCTGAAAGTCCATCCAAAGACTGAACCGATTTTTCGCGGGTGTCTCTTCGTGCGATTTCTGCCACATTATTCTCTAGATCTCTGGCGCCTAATGCAATACGAACAGGTACACCTTTCATTTCGTATTCGGCAAACTTCCAACCGGGACGAGAGTTATCAGCATCATCATACTTCACTCGAATTCCTTTCGCTTTCAATTCTTGTAAAATCTCTTTGGCTTTAGCATCGATGGCAGGACGACTTTCTTCGCCTTTATAAATAGGCACTATCACCACTTGGAGAGGCGCCAGTTTGGGTGGTAATACGAGTCCTTCATCATCACTGTGTGCCATCACCAAAGCTCCGATTAGGCGAGTCGAAACCCCCCAAGAAGTCGCCCAAACATATTCGGGTTTATTGTCTTTGTTTACATACGTTACATCAAATGCCTTAGCAAAATTTTGTCCCAGAAAGTGCGAAGTTCCAGCTTGTAACGCCTTACCATCTTGCATTAAGGCTTCGATGCAATAGGTATCGTCGGCACCCGCAAATCGCTCATTCGCTGTTTTTACTCCTTTTACAACAGGAAGCGCCATAAAATTCTCAGCAAAATCGGCATAGACTTCCAGCATTTTTGTGGTTTCATCAATGGCCTCTTCACGCGTTGCGTGAGCGGTATGCCCTTCTTGCCAAAGAAACTCAGCCGTGCGTAAAAACAAACGGGTACGCATTTCCCAACGAACCACATTGGCCCATTGGTTTACTAAAATTGGCAGGTCACGATAGGATTGAATCCAATTCTTATACGTATTCCAGATAATGGCTTCCGATGTGGGTCGAACCACTAATTCCTCCTCTAGTTTCGCTTCCGGATCTACGATTAGCTTCCCTGGATTATCGGGGTCTGATTTTAGTCGATAATGCGTAACAACCGCACATTCTTTAGCAAAACCTTCGGCATTTTTTTCTTCGGCTTCAAACAAACTCTTGGGAATAAAAATGGGGAAATAGGCATTCACATGACCTGTCTCTTTAAACATGCGATCTAAAACATCCCTCATGTTTTCCCATAAGGCAAATCCGTAGGGTTTAATAACCATGCATCCCCGCACAGCACTATAATCGGCCAATCCGGCTTTAATGACTAAATCATTGTACCACTGACTATAATCGGATTCGCGGGAAGTAATTTCTTTACTCATAAGTAATCAAATTCATAAAAAACCTCACCCATAGGGGCAAGGCGCTGCAAAGTAACATCAAGTTTTGGGCTTTCGAATAATAATTTTAAGATTATCTCTCTGCGACAACATCCAGTTACTTACGTATTGTTAATGACCTCATTATCCTCGATTTTGATTTAACTTTATGAATATCGAATCGTCAAGGCATCGTAATTTCGGAAAGCAAAGTATATTCTTTTATTATTTTAACTGCATGAATATGAAAAACCTTTTTATCCTTACCCTCTTGTGTATATTCTTAGGAAACGGATCCTTGTCTGCTCAAACCTTTGATGATGTGTACGATAGCGGAAGTCATTCAAGAAAACAAAAGGAATATACAGCAGAGTCAGTTCCCCAAGAAGACAATCATCAGTATTCGGACAACGATGTATCGCAATCATCTCAGCAACGTCAATACAATAACAACAACCAGTACAATGATAATGATGTTATTGATTATGATGATGATGACTATTATTATGCTAGTCGTATTCACCGCTTTCATCATGGTTACTGGCGTTTTGGTTATTATTCCTGTTTTTTTCAGGATCCCTTTTGGTGGGATATGTCGTACAGCTACCCGGTATTTTATATGAATTACGGATACCCTTATGGTTGTGGAGGTTGGAACCATTGGGGATGGAATAACTGGGGATGGAATGCAGGATGGTCGCCTTATGGATCGTGCTGGAATAGCTGCGGATGGAACGCAGGATGGTCACCATGGGGCGGATACGGATATGGTGCGTTTGGATATGGTAGTTATGGCGGTTACTATAATGGCTATTACAACGGTTATAATAATGGATACTATAATGGTTATTGGGATGGCTTTTATAATGCCGGATATGGAGGATACCGCAGTGGATATGTATATGGTCCGCGCCGATCTGTAAACAGCAGTGTACGACTTCCTCGTAACGGAATTCGTCAACCCGAAACATCAGGTACTTTCAATAATAATCCCAGACAACATTCTCGAAATACAGAAGTAACCCCTTCTTCACCGAGAATTCAATCGTTGGATATGCCAACAAGAAATAGTAATCAGCAACAACCAACGAGTCCGCAACAGCCAATAAATCCCAATCCACGTCAATCGCCACAATCTATGCCTAACCGCGATTCGCGCGATATGCCGAGCAGAGATAATCCTACTGACATTCCGAGTCGTAATGATGGCCCTACGGATCGAAATCAACGTAACGACGAAACTACACCTACCGATCGCAGATCAAGAAGAGAAGAAAGAATGTATCAATATCAGCAAGAAGGGCAAGAAAGAAATCAACGATACAACAATCAGAACGATTATCGACGCAATAATAACAACGAAAGTGCGCCATCAAATCGACAAGACAATCGAGGCAGAATGAATGAGCAAGGCCAACAACAAAGCCGAAACAGCTTTTTTCATATCGAAAGAAGCCGCCCCTCTAATGAAGAACGAAATCAAAATCGTTCTGACAATTATCGCTCCACGCCTCGCTTTGAAGCTCCTAGCCGGGAACCACGCATGGAGAGTCCTCGTGGCAATAGTTCGCCTTCAACAGGAATGCCATCTCGCAGAAGATAATTACTCCCCCTATTGTTTACTCACGAATCATTTGTAATGGGCAAAAAAATAATATTATCCCTAGGCTTTGTTGCCGTTTCATTATGGGCTGCTGCGCAGGATGAATTTGATGCGCTTCGATATAGCGCGAATACTGTCCTTGGCACTGCGCGTAATATTGGGTTGAGCGGTGCTGCGGGCAGTATGGGTGGCGACTTCAGCTGCTTGAGCGTAAACCCTGCCGGTATTGGCGTTTATAAGAGTAATGAGTTTATGATTAGCTCATCACTTTCTACCTCATCGAACCAATCAGGCTATCTAACCGGAAGTAGCTCTGCCATGAAAACATCTTTTCATATTCCAAATTTCGGACTTGTGGTTACCAATAATCTTCAAGAAAATAGCTACAAGAACCAGCGTTGGAAAAGCGTAAGTTTTGGTGTAGGCATGAATCGTTTAAGTAGTTTTAAAAACGAATATGTGTATAGTGGCACCAATTATCAAAATTCCATCACCGAGCGCTTTGCCGATTCTTATAACGAGCTGGGGGGATTAAATAGCCAAACCCTAGCCTTAGTCAATTATTCTGCCTATGCGGCCTATCAAACCTATTTAGTAGATAGAGGGCTAGGAGCTGATTCTAACATGGCCGTTTCGTATGTCCCTTACAAAACAGGCATCAACCAAACAAAACGTGTTAGCGAAAGAGGCGCGCTATCCGAATATGTAATTAGTGTGGGTGGCAACTATGAAGATAAGCTATTGGTAGGCGCTACTTTGGGTATTCCTGTGCTGAGATATAATCGTACTTTACAATTCAACGAAGAAGATGCCACGAATGATCTCACGAATAATTTTCGGTATATGCATTACACTGAGAACCTAAAAACAGAAGGCACAGGCATTAATCTTAAGCTTGGGGCGATTTATAAATTTTCTCGTAATTTCCGAATAGGCTTGGCTATACACACCCCAACGCATTACGAACTTACAGATGTTTCGTCAATCAGCATGGAATCTCATACTGATAGTTTGTTACTATTTAATAATCCCAATGCCAGTCCTATAAGCCAATATGTACAGGATTCGGCGCTAACCTTCAATTATACACTCACTACGCCTTTTAAAGCTTTGGGTAGTGTTTGTGTCTTGTTTGGCAAATCTGGTTTGTTGACTGCAGACTTAGAATATGTCAATTATCCTGGTATGAAATATAATTTCGGGATCGATTATTCTTCTCTAAACGCTGCTATAAATCAAGTGATTGATAATACGTACAAAGGGGCATTAAACGTACGTGTTGGAGGAGAAGCCCGTTTAGAAAAGGTTTCACTGCGTGCCGGATTTCATTACCAAGGTAGTCCTTACCAAGATAGTCGATTGGGAGGTGCAGCCACCGGTGGGAGTCTTGGCATTGGTTATCGCGAGCAATACTGGTTTCTCGATACCGGCTTTGATTATACCTACCGCGAAAGTGGAGAATATCCGTATCTGTTAACACGCAGCAATGCGAATGTGCAAATGGCTAGCATTGTCAATACGGGAGTTCGTTCTGTCGTTACCTTGGGCCTGAAATTTTAATTTCCCAAGACGGTTTTTCCATCCACAATATCATAGCTTTGCCTCCACTGCAAGTCAGACTATCGCTGCTTTGAAAAAAGAAGAGGAAAGTCCGGACAGTATAGAGCAACGTACCATTTAACGGATGGTCTTGTTGAGCCATCAACAAGAAGAAAGTGCCACAGAAAATAACCGTCTTGATGTTGGTTTCCACGTTAAGATAAGGGTGAAAATGTGAGGTAAGAGCTCACAGTCGGCATGGTAACATGTTGTACGGGTAAACCTTACGTACTGAAATGTCAAATAGGTGAATGTTTGAAGACTGCTCGTCTGAAATTCACGGGTAGACAGATACAGATAACGAGCAATCCTTATCGTAGATAAATGATAGTCGCTCCGTCAAGGAGAAACAGAATCCGGCTTATCGACTTGCAGTTTTTTTTTAAAAGAATGGAGGTAAAAATTTGGTAATACTATTTCTGCCTCTATATTTGCACTCTCTTAAAAAGGGAGCATAGCTCAGCTGGTTCAGAGCATCTGCCTTACAAGCAGAGGGTCCGCGGTTCGAACCCGTGTGCTCCCAAAGAAAAACCCAACATAATTTTGTTGGGTTTTTTTTATGGAACCCATTCCAAATTGAAAATCGGGGATCAGGGATCAGGTTCAAAAGTTGTGGAGTAAAGAATCATTTTATTCTCAAGGCGTGCCCTTGGGGCCGTGCTATCCGTTACAAGTCCTCGCTCGTG
>JBEISB010000007.1:0-33399 GCA_040375635.1 Chitinophagaceae bacterium
CAAGTAAATAGACGACCCACCAGATACTGTGGCTCTTGTTGGACGCTCTACAATACAATTTTTAACAATAGGCGCTGTTTGATATAATACATACATACCATAATAATAGAATTCGGTAATGGTACAATTATAAAACTGGTTATTTGTATTCGTTACTGTTGTTGAAGTTCCATACAGACTTACACAATAGTAACCACCGCTCATGGTACAGCCTGAGAAAATATTATTATTTCCATTGTTACCAGCCGTAGTTGCCGAGGTTGTACTTGCAGAGAAAGCAACGGCCGAGCTTGTGGAGGACGTATTTGCCTGATTTACGGCAAACGTACAGTTTACGAAAGTATTATTATCACTACCATTAGACATAACAAGGGCAATGGCAGTACTTGCATTCGTGGCGTTTACTATTAAATTATTCCAATTCATGAAATCGGCACCATTCAAACGCAGTGTGTGATATTCGGCAGCACCAGCAGACGTTAATATGTTATTGTTACCATTAATCGTTATGGTATTCACCACCGATGAACCCGGAATCACCCCAAAAGCTACCTGTTCGTTATAAGGTCCACTTCCTGGAACAACATCTACAACTACCGGTCCTGAAACACCTCCGCAACTCAAAGCACTGGCTAAAGCGGTAAAGCTCTGGAAGTTAGAGCCACCCGTTGCAAGGGCAGCATTAATCGTATAAGAACCACTTAATTGTAAGCATAAACTTTGATAGGCGGTAGTATCATTACCTTGGGCATTATCTGAAACTCCATTGACACTCACAATATAGGCACGAATGGTAGCAGAGGCTGTTAAGTTATACTGCGTACTAAAGCTTAGGTTTTGTGAAGTCGAAGGCAAGAAACTTAAGCCCGTAAATGATTGCGTAACCGGTGTACCCCCTGGTGTATTATAGGCTAAGGTTAAGGAAGTAATGGGTGTTGATAAATTATTTACCAAATTTACCGTAATCGTTTTTAACCCTGGCGTTGTAGGTGAAGTTGGCGATACCCAAGAGATACCCGCATCTAAACCTGCAAGGGCATACTCATAAGCCCCCGGATCGGGTGATACAGCTAAACGTGGATTCCCTAAGATATCATAAGCAACCCCCACATTAGCCCCAATATTATTGATTAAGATGACTGTTGGTGTAAAATTATAGGTCGGTGAAGCAGGTGCTGTATATACAGGGTCTGCTTGTACGCTATTGGCTTCTAAACCACCACTCGCGGTTGTAAATGCGGCCTTTGTTGCATAAGCCGTAGCTCCCCAATATCCATAAGTAGTTACACCCGTACCATTTGTAACCGGAAATATCACATTATTATTTGAAGTAATGGTAGATGCAGTTGTAGCATAATATAGGCATGTTTTTACAGCCGAAGATTGACGCGACAGCGTAATTAAATTATTTCTGATATCTATGCCTGTTGCAGCACCTGTTTGATAAATACCATATGTAACACCAGTTGCAGCCGCAGTCGCGAAATCGAACGACATTGTATTGTGATAAATTTTACTATTTGAAGCTGATGAGTTGTAAATCCCATAAATAGCGCCCTTGTGTCGGATATCATAAATCACACAATTAATGATTTTATTAGGTTCAGCAACGGTTCCGGCCCCGGCAAGATAGAATCCATATAACGTTGAAGTACTTGTTGTGGCGGCATCAAATAAATTATGTACACGGCAATTTTCAATCGTATTACCATAAGCACCCGTTGACTGATAAATACCTGCTGTCGTAGAAGTTGTTGTACGTGTTGGACGCGAAAAATCGCAACCACTAAATAAGGCCCCCTTATTATACAAAGTAAACACACCATACAGGTAGTATTCTTTCACAATATCATTAATGAAAGTGTTTCCAATATTCTCAGAACCAACACCACTACCGTACATACTAACCCCATAGTAACCTCCACTCAATGTACAATCAATAAACGTATTGTAATTTCCGTTATTCCCTGCCGTTGTAGCCGCTGTGGCTGAGGCACTAAACACAACCGGATAGTGATTACTTGATGTTATATTGGTTGTACTTGTTTTTAAATTACATAAGCTAAATGTATTGTAATCGGCTCCATTTGTAAGATGAACAGCCCAAGCATAGGTAGCAGCCGCGGCTGAACCGTCTATGGTTAATTCATTAAAAGTAATATAGTCTGCCCCATCTATTTTAATTATATGACGAGCATTGGCATTCGTTGAATTGAATTGGAGGGTACGCCCGTTTCCATTAAAGGTAACCGTATTTATTGCTGTAGAACCTATAGTGGCAGGGAACGTAATCTGCTCTGTATATGGCCCACTAGCCGGGTCTACATCAAAAACTACCGGACCAGAAATACCACAACTAATGGCACTCACTGCTGCAGTAAACGAATTGAAGTTTGTGCCGCCTGTTGGCAAAGCATTATTAATCGTATAGTTACCCCCCGGGAATGGAGTAGGAACAAATACACTTGTTTCTGTTGATGTTGCAGTACCCAATCCACAAGTTGTTTCACAAACATAATAGGTTGGTACGGTAGGGTTTACGGTTAACGCACTCGTGAAACTAGTAGGACCGACATTCGTATAAGGCCCTCCAGAAACCGAAGAACTCTTCCACTGATAGGTTTGTCCAGATCCACCCGTTCCGCCAGTCATATTTAGCGTTGTCGTTTGACCTACACAGATACTTGATGGTGAGCTTACGGCAGTTCCTGCAACGGGTGGGTCTATACAAGGTCCAAAGGGCTGAAAGGTAACACCCCCTGTAAAGAAGCGGGGATTATTCGGCCCACCATATCCAACATAACTCCCACTTCCTGTAGGAATATCAACATCACCCACCTTCATGGTTATCCCAGCAGCTGAAAATGTATTTGGCGTAACCGTGCCGACTCCTGTTCCACTGTAGTGACTTGAAGTGGTAACATAATACATGGCAAAACGATATTGGGTATTTGCCGGAATCACGAACGACATCCCGGATAAAACGGGTGTAATTCCACTAACCGCCGGCGCCGCAACACCAGTAGCTTGCTGTATCATGGTCCATGTTGGCGATGTAATAGGTGTTGGAAGCCCACTCAACGAGGTAGAACTATACCATAACTGATAGGTACCAACTCCGTCTGTGTTATTCACCCAAGTAGAAGCACCCGTAAGTAACATTGGATAACTATTTGTGTTTTGCAACACAAATGTTACAGCAAAATTCACTCCAGCCCCATTTGAACCATTATAGTTTGCACCTACTGTATTTAAAGTAGTGGTTTGTGCGTTCAAGGAAGTCGAAACGCCCAAAAATAGAAAGCCTAACAGAATGGTTCTGCCTACAAATGCCATGGCCTTGTTCATCAGAGAATGTAGTGTTTTCATTTTTCTTTTTATTAAAATATTAATTCAATTCCATATTTTCTGTAGTCTATTCCTCTCCATTTTCTTTCCACATGTATATTTACTCTGTCGGTAAACATAATTAAGACCACAATCAGCAAGTAAAACTAATAAAGCTATCGTACATTTTATAACTTTTTTCAATTTCACATTCCTGGGCGAAATCGCTATTTGCTGAATTTACGGGTAAATAGTAAACGATCAGCCTCCTTTACCTCTAGCGTATACATGCCCACTGAGAGGGATGCCACGTCTACCTGTATGGTATTGAAACCGCTATGAACGTTTGTCATTACCTTACGTACCACGCGACCACTCATATCACGAACATGCAATTCTAGGGTTGCCGCCTGCATTTGACTCAAATCAACATGTAATAGATCCTGAACCGGATTTGGGTACAAACTTATCGTTTGCGCCTCTGCCTCATGGTACAAGTCAACAATCGTAGGCATCCACTGCATATGTCCATCTATATCGGTCTGCAGCAAGCGATAGTAATTATGACCAGCCACGGTATTGGCGTTTATCGCCTGATACATAAGTTGGCTTTGGCTATTTCCATTGACCGCTTTAGAGGGCAAACGAGATATGGTTTCGTAATGAATAGCATCTGTACTGAATTGCAACTCGAAGCCGGCATTATTATTTTCTGCTGAAGTTATCCATTCTAATTGATCACGATTGCCAAGACTCTTTCCTGTAAAACGTAAGAGCGAAACCGGCAAAGCCGAACCTAAAGGATTAAGGGCATGGATATAAAACTGGCTAAAGGTGCCGGTTACATTAAAGGTAATTTCCCAATAATTAGTTGCGGCATTCCAAACAACAGACATCGGTTGAATGACACCCACACCCACACCTAATCCACCCCCAGAAACTTTGGTTACCGCTACATTCGCGATACCCGCTAGATCAGTAGGCCCCGTAGGCAAATCAGGATACATTCCATTAGCCGCGTTATAATCGTCGAAATCACTTTGCGTTTGATAAATGGTAACATTCGCGTTAACATTCACATTATTCGTAGGGGTTATCGTATACCAGCGACGTGTATAGGGTTGTCCGTTATAGGTAAGCACCGTTGGTTCTACGGTAACCGTAGATGTAGTGCTTCCTAAAGTATTTCCACCCGGTTGATCGGCTACATTGGCAATCAAGAAACAGCTGGCATCGGTATAGATCACATTACTGCCATCCGCTTGCAAATTGGTGTTGTTCGCTATTCCGGTAACCGACATCGTGTTACCCACTGCCGATTGGCTCAAAGTAGTATTGGCTGGAGCAACAGCTAAGGATATGGCTTGTGTTGCCGTACATGCGTTAGCATCTATACCTGTTACGGTGTAGGTATAATTGGTAGTTGCTGTAAAAGGTTGATTATCGACCAATCCGCTCGACCAGGTGTATGACACAATGCCTGTGCCTGAACCCGTTGGCACAACTGTATTTCCATAACAAGGTGTATTTGGTGTAAAACTACCATTTACCGATGGTACAGGGTAATTAGCCACCGTGGCCGAACCCGATGAAGTACCTAAACAATTGACATCATTCACGGCGAGTACATTATAATTACCCAAAGCCCCTGTTATTGTGTAAGGACTAGTCGTAATTCCATTTACCGTTACCGGTGTACTTCCATCTGTATAGCTAAGGCTCCAAGGGGAAGCTCCGCTCAAGGCAATGCTAACATCAGGTAATGTATTACCTACACAAACACTTCCACCACCAGACACTGTAGCTGTAGGTAAGGTTATTGTACTCACATTTACATTACCGGCTACCGCAGTCCCTGTACAATTCGCATCGCTTACTGTGAGCACCGAATAGTTACCCACCGGGGCATTGGTAACTGTATAGGTACTGCTAATATTGCCACTGATGGTGGTCACACCAGATGGCTCGGAATAACTAAAATTCCAAGGACTCGTACCGGTTAAGTTAATATTTACATTAGGCAATGGCGAGCCAGCACAAACGGAACCACCTCCACTTACGCTGATAGTAGGTAAGGCATGTACAGTTACAGCTGCCGGTTCACGAACCACATTTACACATCCTGTTGTGCTTGATGTATACTGGGCATAATAGGTAACCGTTCCCGATGTACCCGGCGTAACCGTTAACGGCGGCGTTCCTAAATTAGTACCTCCTGTTGGGGCATCCCAATAAGAAATCGTTCCATTAATTTTTGGTCCTGGAGCGCTAAAGTTCGATAAGGTTAACATACCCGCATCTGGATCATTATCAATAGTTACCACTTCAATCGATAAACTATCGCCTGCATTGACCGGAATGACCATAGTTCCTGTTTGCGTAGCACCATAAAGGCTGGTATTATACGTCGGGAAAGCGTAAGTTACCCCATTAATTGAATACTGCGGATAATCGGCATAAGCATCTAATGGATGATTAAAGCTCCAATTGAAGCTTACGTTACCAGCGCAAGTAATGATTTTTGATAAGGATGTCAAACCACCCCCTGGCTGAGATGCCAAGGTACCTGTATACAGTTTCATATTTGCCGGTGCACCACTAAAATTGGTAGTTCCGTTACTAGTAATATTGGTAAGTGTCCATAAGCTTGGTGTATAATATCCAACAAAATTTGGCACATATAATCCCGTACAAATTGGAATCGCGGTAGCTGTTAGATTGGTTGTAGCTCCTAAACAGATGGTACTAGGTGACGCTGATGCGGTTCCGCTTACTACAGGGTGAAGATATATTAATACAGAAGCTGTGTTTGAGCAACCATTAGCGTCTGTTCCGGTAACCGTATATGTTCCGGCAACTGCTTGTGCAAAAGTTGTATCTCCATTTACGGTGGTAGCATTTCCATTCCATAAATAGCTACTAGCCCCACCGGCACTCAAGGTAACAGGTGCTCCTGTGCATACCGAATCGTTCGGAATGGGGTTAATACTAATCGTAGGAGGCGTATTGACTGAAGCGGTTACAGGGGTACGCGGACTATAACATCCGTTTGTGCCTAACTCCGATACATAAAAGGTAGTAGTGGATGAAATAGGACTGAGGTAAGTTGGTGTACCCGTAACGAGGGTAGATAATTTGATGTCGAGGTTATCTATTGTAGCACCCATCGACAAAGCCCCCGTGCGACCTTTGAATACAAAACGCCAGGTTGGACGAGTATTCACTATGGTTGTACTTAAATAGGCCGCCGGCAATTGTACATTACTAAAAAGGGTTACTCCCCCCAATACTAAATTCGCTTTTCCTAAGCTATCGATAGAAAAAGTTACATGGCCTGTAGCGTTTCTCCAGCTTACATCAGGTGAATAGGCTATTACCCCTGCCGTAGATGGAGTTTGCTCATTGGTTGTACAGTTATACATTAAGTAAATTCCCGCTGTTGACAATCCATTGGTATAAGCCACAAAGGCTAATTTCACTTTTGTTCCGGTACCATTTTCGGCATTCATGGTTGCCTCAGCCGTGTTTACCACATCATTACCAAAACTCAAGCTAAATCCATCAGCCATATTTGTCGGCACACCACTGGTAGTGAAATCAAAATCAGCTTTCATTTTATCCCAAGTGGCATTGGGTTGGTTGACTTGAAAGGCCCCGTACTGAGATACAGCATTGGGAAATAGTTGCAACGTATTGGCACTTACCGTTGTATTACCAGTTATTGAAGCATTTCCTAGAGCGGCAGTATTAAAGTCGTTGAAGTAATACGAAACCAAGGGACCGTAAGGTTTTGATTGTAACAAGGTACCTCCTGTTGGGGCATTATACCAATTATAGTTTCCAGTACCAACTATACCCGCTCCCGAACTTACGGAGCAAGTTGGAATGCCGGGAGCACATTGTGAACTATTGGCGGCAATCGGTGCATTTACGCTTTGCGATAAGATGCTGATTTCGTTAGACAATACCGAACATGGACCACAGTTAGCACAAGTAGTTTGCATTACATAATAATAAGTACCCGATGGAAGCGCTATAGTTGTATATGATAAATTGGTAGCGCCGGCAATATCCGTATAGGGCCCTCCCGAGGTAGTACTTTGTTTCCACTGATAACTAGTTCCTAACTGCAACACGGGCATGGTAGCAGTCAATACCTGGGTAGTTAATGGACAAATCGTATAGCTTGCAGGCGTGATACTCGCCGCAGTAGCAGATGTACAAGGTCCTAACACATTAATGGTATAATCTTCGGCCTCTCCATTGGTATTTAAACCACAAGCGGATACTGGCCCACTCACGGCAGCGGTTCGTACACGCAAACGGGTGTTACCACTTAATGCAGTTGCCGGTACTACAAAACTAGAATTATAAGGACTGGTTGTTAAAGCAGCACCTGTTGTTACCGGGTTTTCGCCGGCATCGTTAAAATCTCCATCCTGGTTCCAATCTACCCATAAACCAACGGCATGACTACCCGTAGTGAAAGCAATACTGACACTTACCGTTGAACCCGGAGTAGCCGATGCTATCAAATTGGTATAATCTGCATAACCGGCAACAGGAGAGGAGGTATAGGTATTATTTGGATTGGTGATATTGGTTAAGGCACCGGTCGTAGAAAAACTTACAACATAGTTACTAGAGGTAGGTGTGGCCCCGGTAGGAACGCAATAACAGTTGATTACAGAATTTTGTCCCACAGCAACAATGGTAGAAATATCCGTCAAAGCAGAGCTAGAACAAGTGACTAAACAACGATAGTCGGTTGGTACAGATTGGCTGGTAGTATAAAATGGTGATGCTTGTGCTGTACCAATATTTGTCCAAGTATTGGCTCCTGGAGGAGAAGATTGCCATTGGAAGGTGGTACCGGTACCGGTAGAATTTCCGTTTAGGGTTAAGGTAAACGGATCGCCACAAGCCAAGGCAACAGAAGATTGCGCCGCACCGGCTGTTACTGCCGAACAACCACTTGTTGAGTAGGTGAGTTCTAGATAAGGTCGATTCGTACTTACAGCAGCATCGTAACCATACTGTAGCATAGTAGATGTGCTAAAGGATGCAAAATTAAAGCCTAAGGCTGTCCATCCTTGCGTTTGCTGGGCAGCGATATCTGCTAACGCCTGCCCCCCTAAAGCTCCTGTATACGTTGAAGGTGTTGTAAAACCTCCAAATTGATAGTTTGAACTATAAATGGGGCCCGTAGTAACTATCTGTGTATTAATCGCTGAATTGAGTGCAGCAACAGGATCTACAGCCTGCATCCCAATAATATAGGCCAATTTAAAAATACCTGCTCCGGTACTCGTTCCGCTATAATGCACGCCAACATAGTTAGCCGCCGAAATTGTACCTCCTGCCGGTAAAGTAGAAATATCAAATTTAGCCCACGCAATTCCTCCTCCGGCACCACCCAAACGCAAGGCACCACTGGTTTTCGCCCCTGCAGCACTTGTCATACGACCCGTTGCCATACTCACTGCAAAAGGATAATATTGAACGGTTGGATCTAAGTTTACCGGATAAGCCCGTTGTGGATCTTGTAACCAAGCTAAGTCGAATTTGGTGTAAATCGTAAGCTCGTTCCCTGCACGGGTAAACGAATTACTACCTTCCAACATCATATCGTTATCACTTAGATTTGTTTTTCCTGAATTTGGATTTTCGTAAGCAACCGGTTTAGGCAGACAAGCTAACCAAGTATTGCCTTGATAGATATTGATACCATTTTCAGACTGAGATACCGACCATGAGGCAGGTATGTTTATTTTTTCTTTGATTACCAAGTATTTGGCTGAAGCCGGAAGAGAATTCAGCATTTGGTTATTTTGTAGAATTAAATCAAACTTCCGACCATCATTTTGCTGCGCATAACGGGCCGTTGTGTTCGGAAATAGATTCACATAGGCTAATTGATTTTCAGAAGGCGTTGCATTGACTGCATTCGCAGCATATTGATACACCGTTTGTCCGCTTTGGTTCACGGCATAAAACCCTTCTAAGGTTTCACTGATAGAACCTTCGGCTAATGTAGTAAGGATTTGTCCGTTTTGTAAAGAAGCTGGGTAATACGTCTTGAAGGCATTAGACCCATTGTAATATGGATGTGAAGCATAGAGACCGCTATTATTCGTCTGTATAGAATTATCAATTTCTTGCCAGCCATTTGCTGTTTGATAATGGATAGAACTCGGACTCGTATACATTCTGAATTCACCATTATTCATCACAAAATGCTTACTAAATCGATTTCTTTTGGCAGGCAATTCTTGCTTTAGATCTTTATTTCCTGTCCAAGGCGCCGATTGGCTTAAAGCCGATTTATCATGTGCTGTGGCCGATCCTGATACAAAAATCAGAGACAGGGTAAAGGCAACTAGTAATGATTTAATAATGTTGTCATGTTTCTTCATAATCCAAAAAATTTTTCTTCTCGCCAAAAAACGAAAACAGTTTACAGGGCAAATTATAATTATAAGGTTTAAAATTAGCATATTCTAGCCCGATTTTCCAAAAAAAATTCGAATTCCCCCTTGGGTTTTGATTGAATCAGTTGGGGAATAAAAAAATCCCACCGCAAGGGTGGGATTCTCTACCTGTATTTTTAAAAACCTAGCGTTGGTATTCGCTACGGATAATGCCGTAATACTGAAAGGTTTTGTTTTTGTAACCGCGATCGATATACTTATCGGTATCACCCACCTCAGGAATAGTAACCCAGTCTTTTGTTTTTACGCGATACCAGCGGTATACGGCAACATGGTTACCCTCACGACGGATGGGGGCATAAAACTGTAATTTTTTTCCTGTGTATCCTTTTTGTTGCATATCGCTGTCGGTCATTTCATCTTCAGCAATACTAGCAAAGTCTTTCGTTAAAGGATTTTCCCAACGATATATTGCTACGCGATCCGGACCCGGCGTTTTATACGCATAAAATAAAAAGGTTTTATCCTTGTACTTCCACTGTAACAGTTGTCCTTCTTGAATTTCTCCATTGGCAAGGGTTACATAGTTATTGTCCTGTTGATTTAACCAACGGTAAACGGCTACCATGTCATCGCTCGACTGTTGAGCCTTTGCGCTGAAACCAAAGGCCAAAACACTAAAGAAGGCCGCCAGCACTAAAATTGATTTTCTCATAACGCTTTTCTAATTTTCAGAACACAATGATAATAAAAGGATTTTATAAATACCTATTTTTTGAATAGTATTTTTAGGAATCCAGAAGCTTGTCGATTAAACGGTTTCCTCGTTCGATTTCATTAACTGCACATCGCAGGCAATGCGCACCTCATCACTCACCAATAATCCACCCGCTTCTAAGGTCGCATTCCAGCTAATACCCCAGTCGCTACGGTTCATTTTTGCATGCAGGGTAAATCCTGCTTTTTCGTTACCCCAAGGGTCTTTCATTACGCCCCCAAACTCAACATCTACCTTAATTCTCTTGGTAATCCCTTTAATGGTTAAATCGCCATACATTTCGTAGCTATCATCATTTACACGTTCGAAAGTATTGCCACGGAAGGTAATTTCTTTGTGATTTTCGGTATCGAAAAAGTCGGCTGCGCGCAAATGCCCGTCGCGATCGGCATTTCCGGTTTCGATTGATTGCGGATTCATCCAGAAATCTACCTCGGCCGTTAAAAAATCGCTACCTGTGGTGTAGATGCTAGCATCAAATTCTTTAAACTGACCTTTTACCTTAGTAATCATAAGGTGTTTTACATTGAACCCGATTTCAGAATGGGCCGGGTCGATAATCCATTTCGTACGTGTTGACATATTTTATTTTTTAGATGCTATAACATGCAAATTGAATTAATTTTCACATCTATACAAAAATAATATCTAAAACGGTTTGCCTATATGTGAGGGTAATCATGACAATCGCTGTATTCATTTTTATGTGCTTACGAAGGTTCATGTCACATGTAAAAAGCATCGTCGACTAGAAATCTTTTTGATGGTTTCGAAGGCAAGTGCCTATATTTGCGAGTGTTGCATCGTTAGCCCCATGGCCGACACCAGAGAAAATATAGGTTTGCAACAACCCCATTTCATTATTTGACAAAAGAAGCTATACCCTTGTATGGAATATAATACTACCCGGCCGATCATGAAGATTCGTGAGTACGGTCGTAATGTGCACAATATGGTGCAATACCTGTTAAAAATCGAAGACCGCGAGGTTCGCCAACGCAATGCCGAAGCCGTGATTGAAATCATGGCCACCTTAAACCCGCAAGCGAATTCGATGGAAGACTACCGGCATAAATTATGGGATCATTTGTTTTTGATGTCCAATTATCAATTGGATGTAGATTGCCCTTATCCAATTCCTACTGAAGAAATCAAGCAACGAAAACCCGAACCGATTCCGTATCCCAAAAACCGCATACGCTGGAGTCATCTGGGCAAGAGCTTTGAAAGGTTATACGAAAAAGCCTTAGCCGAAACCGACGAAGAGAAAAAGCAAGGCTTTATTCAAGTATTGGCTTTGTTTATGAAAGTAGCCTATTCGAATTGGCATAAAGAAAATGTACACGACGACATGATCAAAGATGAATTGGCCCATATGAGTAAAGGTCAACTCTTGTACGATCCGGCGATTAAATTTAAGGATACTGTAGACAGCTCAGATTTACCTACCATACGTCCTGTAAACCCCGAAGGTCTTTCTAAACGCATGTTTGAACGGAGTATGCGAGGCAATCGCAACACAGGGAATCCGAATATGATGATGCCGAACAGAAATAAATTCAAAAAGTTCAAGAAAAAAAATAACCCAAATAATTCATAGGCATTGTACGCTTTTGTACTTTGCCCAATATGAACAGTTTTGAAATTATTGGCGGACAACCGCTCCATGGAGAAGTAACCCCGCAAGGCGCTAAAAATGAAGCCTTACAGGTGATTGCTTGTACCCTCATCAGTGCCGAAAAAATTACCATTCGTAATATTCCAGACATCTTGGATGTACGCCTACTCATTGAATTACTAGGCGACTTAGGGGTTGAGATAGAACGCATCGATGCTTATACCTATACCTTTCAAGCCAAAGAGGTGAATCTCGATTTTTTAATTAGTGCCGAGTACAAAAAAAAATCGGGTCGCTTGCGAGGAGCTGTTATGTTAGCCGGTCCACTATTGGCCCGTTTCAAAAAGGCTTATATCCCACAACCCGGAGGAGATAAAATTGGGCGCCGCCGCCTCGATACTCATATCCTTGGATTTGAAAAACTGGGCGCAAGGTATCACTACAACGACGAAGAACATTTCTTTACCCTCGAAGCCGATCAGCTCACAGGAACCTATATGTTGCTCGATGAACCTTCGGTTACCGGTACTGCCAACATATTAATGGCGGCCACAGTAGCCAAAGGAAAAACCCGCATCTACAATGCTGCCTGCGAACCCTATCTGCAGCAATTATGTCGTATGCTCAACCGCATGGGTGCCCGTATCAGTGGCATTGGTTCTAACTTACTAACCATTACCGGCGTTGATGCTTTAAGTTTTAAAGGCTGCGATCATACCATCCTAGCCGACATGATTGAAGTGGGTTCATTCATTGGACTGGCAGCCATGACGGGGGGTGATATCCTCATCAAAAACTGTAATGTAAAATACTTGGGTTGCATACCCGACACCTTTGCACGCTTAGGCATTGAGATGGAAATGAAAAAAGATGATATTCATATTCCGGCACAAGCGCATTATAAAATCAAACGATTTATTGGGGGTGATATCCTTACCATTTACGATCATCCCTGGCCCGGCTTCACACCCGATTTATTAAGTATCGCCTTGGTTGTGGCTACCCAGGCCAAAGGCACCGTGCTCTTTCACCAAAAGATGTTTGAAAGTCGTTTGTTTTTTACCGATAAACTCATCGACATGGGGGCCCAAATTGTGCTCTGCGATCCGCACCGCGCCGTGGTTGTTGGCTTAGATAAACAATCGCCTTTACGGGGCAATACCATGTCGTCGCCAGACATACGAGCCGGCTTGGCTTTATTAATTGCCGCCTTATCGGCACAAGGAAAAAGCATCATTCAAAACAGCGAACAAATCGATAGAGGCTACCAACATATCGATATTCGATTACAACAATTAGGGGCTCAGATAAAGCGCGTGTAAATTCACCAAAAACAGATAGGTTACTTTCTTTTTGCCCCCGTTGCGGTTTCTGCTATCCTCACCATCCGTTTCGGGGACCCTGAGCCAATTTCTTTTTTCATGTTCGTTTTTTTATCACTGCTTCGACGAAACAATCGATTTGTTATCCTACCGAAATAGACACCGAGCTAACAAAAGTCATATTACGATTTCCTAAAATCGTTTACCTTTAAACCATGGTACATCATCTTGCAAAAAACAACTCCTTACTCAATACTTGGGTCAACGAATTACGCCATACCGATATCCAAACCGATCGGATGCGCTTTCGGAGAAACTTGGAACGCATTGGCGAAATCACTGCGTATGAAATCAGTAAAACCATGCAGTACGCCGATTGTGAAGTGCATACCCCACTGGGGAATTATGCGGGAAAGACTTTACAACAGCAACCTGTATTGAGCACAATTCTTCGGGCCGGCATTCCCTTGTTTCAAGGTCTCCTCAATTATTTCGATCAGGCCGATTGTTCGTTCGTAGCTGCCTATCGCCAACATACGCATAACGATGATCGTTTTGTGATCAACCAAGGGTATGTTACTTGTCCTAATCTCGAAGGACGAACACTCATCATGGCCGATCCGATGTTGGCAACCGGCGCTTCACTCATCAAGGCCCTCGAAGAATTATATAACTATGGAAAACCCGCTGCTGTTCATGTCGTGGTGGCGATTGCCTGCACAGAAGGTATAGAGGCTTTACGACATCGCTTTCCAGACTTCAGCATTTGGGCAGCCGATATTGACGATGAGCTTACTGCGAAAGGATATATAGTACCCGGTTTAGGCGATGCTGGCGATTTATCATTTGGCAGCAAAATGCAGTTTTAAGCGAGCGCCTTTCAGAGGCATGTGTTAGGGTCCAATCATTTTTTTGCTAACTTGCCCGTATGAAAATAGGTTTTTACATAGGGCTTTTCTGCTGTTGTTTACCCGTATGGGCCACAGCGCAATTTGATGCCGGTAAGCTTAACGAACTGCTGCAAAGTTATCACGATAATCAAAAGGTGATGATGGGTATTTGTTTGTCGCAGAACGGAAATCCGGTATATACCCGTAATGTTGGGTATGCTGATGTAGAACATAAAATAGAATCCGACAGCAATACGCGATATCATATTGGCTCGATCAGCAAAATGTTTACAGCTGTTCTGATTTATCAGTTGGTAGAAGAAGGCAAATTGGATATGGATACACGCCTCAGCCAATTCTTTCCTGAAGTCACCAATAGTCAACGCATTCATATAAGCCAGCTCCTGCAACATCGCAGCGGATTGGTAAATTTTACGAATGATAGCAGCTATCTGCGTTATATGGAGTTGCCGCATACGCGTCGGCAATTGCTCGATCGCTTTGCGCAATCACCATCCGATTTCGAACCCGACACCAAGGCAGCCTATAGCAATACCAATTATATTTTGTTGAGTATGATTATCGAAAAAATTTGTGATAGTCGTTATGATGAGGTGTTGCAACAACGAATTTGTAAACCGCTGGGTCTGCGAAATACTCGGGTAGCCACCATCATCAACACGCAAGATCACGAAGCACAGTCGTACGATTTTCGTTCTGACCGTTGGGTGACATCTACACAAACCCATATGTCGGTGCCGTTAGGGGCAGGGGCTATTGAATCTACTCCGCAAGATTTATGTCGTTTTATCGAACAACTTTTTGCCGGAAAATTAATTCAAGATTCTACCCTACAAAGGATGATTACGATTCGCGATCATTATGGCAGCGGTATCTTGCAATTTCCTTATAACGAACGCAAGGCTTATGGTCATAGTGGCGGTATTGACGGCTTTCAAGGGATGTTGATTTATTTACCCGAAACCTCTTTGGCCATGGCGATTACCGGAAATGCTTGGAATTATCCCATGAACAGTGTTGCTATTGCTGCCATGAATATTTATTTTGGATTGCCTTTTATACAGCCATCCTTTCAAAAACATACGATTGAGTATACCGATCCGCATCGGCCCGAAGGCTCTTACCGAAATGATAAGGTAGATAAGGTGATGAAAATTAGTAAGCAAGGCGAAACCCTTATGGCGCAGGCCCTTGGACAGGCAGCATTTCCCTTACAACAAAAAGAGAATCAAACCTATGTTTTTGAGGCGGCCAATATTGAAATCGTGTTTCAACAAGATAAAGAAGGTAATTACACCGGGTTTCAACTCAAACAAGGACAAATGGATGTTTGGTTCGAACGGGAGAAGTAAACGCCAATGATTTAAGGAACAGGATCATAACCATGTCCGCCCCAAGGGGCACATCGGGCGATTCGTTTCAAGCTTATCCAACCCCCTTTTGCCAATCCATGTTTTTGTAAAGCCTCTCTTGCATATTCCGAGCAACTCGGAGTATATCGACATTTGGAGGGGCCCAACAAAGGCGATAGGGTATATTGATAAACACGAATGAGTCCTAGAAAAATTTTCAGCAGGAATGCCTTGCGTAAAGCCATGTTACAAAATAACACTGCTTCAGCGATATAGCATAAAATTTAAGTTTTTGAGATGCTGACGGTCGCGCATACATTTGCCACACGCATGTCTAATACCTATACGCTGTTCCCTTCATTTGCAGAGTTTCTGCGAGATCCTCGTGTAGTTTCTCTCAGAGAAAAACCGATATGCCGTGGGATTGATGTCATAGAAAAAGCGAATACGGCTAATCTGAAGCACTATTACGTCATCATCGAAAATCAAGGACAGGCCATAGCTTTTGCGTATTTTCAGCTGTTACAGGTAAAGCCCTTTCATTTTAATTTACAAGGCAAACGCTGGCAACAATTAAGTCTGCATTTGGTTTTACAATGGATACGCCCTACCATGTTGGTAGCCGGTAATTTATTTCGGCATGATGTTTCTTTTTTTCAGTTTCTTGATGATCATATAGATGATGAAACCAAAGGAAAAATCTACTTAGATACCATCAACCATTTAGTTGCGCATACCAAAGCCAGTGGCCTCTTTATTAAAGATGTTCCGCGCAGTCTGGGGGCGTTTATCCAACAAGACGAGAGCTACCAGCGAATGCCTGATGATATTTCTATGGAAATGCATCTGCCCGCACAATGGCAAAGTATTGCAGATTATGAAAAAGCCTTGAAGCATAAATACCTGCAACGATATAAGAAAATGCGACAATCATGCAGCGAAATTGAAGTTCGTGAATTGAGCAATCATGATATTCTTCGCTACAGCAAAGAAATGGAAGCCCTATACATGCAGGTAACCCGTAAGCAAATGGTGAGCATGGGCATTTTGAATCATCAATTTTTTGAATTATTGAAGGCCGTCTTACAAGATGATTACAAAGTATGCGGTTATTTTATCGATCAAAAAATGGTAGCCTTTTCTTCAGCGATTATACATGATGCCGAATACGATATGAACTATATTGGTTTTGATTATGCCGTGAATCAAAGTCACCATTTATATTTTAATATTCTCTTTCAATGCCTCGATAATGCCATTCAATCAGATTGCCGCAAACTTATTTTGGGCAGAACCGCTCTTGAGGCCAAGGCAATCTTAGGTTGTGAGGCAGACTACCGCTATAGCTTTTACAAATTACGTAATGGCATCCTAAACCGCTTTTATCAGAAAGTATCGGCCAATTTTAGAGAGCGACAAGGCGATACATGGAAAGAGCGACATCCTTTTAAATCGAGTTATTACGAATTGTCGGCGTAAAAAGACAAGCATCGTATGGTCGGTATTTGCATCAGCTCATGGTAAGAGAATAAAAATATTGTCGCATTGTAACACCCTATCTGCCTGCGACTTATTTTTACACCCACCAAATTTATTGTTACCTATGATGATCAGACTATATGCCAGTGCGGTATATGGCGTTGAGGCCATTACCATTACCATTGAAGTCGATGTATTAGACGGATTGAAATTTTTTATGGTCGGCTTGCCCGATAATGCCGTGAAAGAAAGTCAGCACCGAATCGAAAGCGCTATCAAAAACAATCATTATCGATTTCCGCGCATTAAAACAGTTGTCAACCTCTCACCTGCTGATATCCGCAAAACAGGAGCAGCCTTTGATTTGCCGATTGCGATTGGCATTTTAGCCGCCAGCGAACAAGTGCAAACCGAAAAATTAAGTAAGTATATTATTATGGGAGAGCTCTCGCTCGATGGCACGATACTCCCTATCAAAGGAGCTCTACCCATTGCCATACAAGCGCGTAAAGAAGGATACGAAGGTTTATTTGTGCCGTTGCAAAATGCCCACGAAGCCGCTATGGTGAATCAGCTGCATGTGTATGGAATTTCTCATATCAATCAGATGATTGATTTTCTGAATGGTAAGGTAGAACTCGAACCGGTGCAAGTCAATACACGAGAAGCTTTTTTTGAAGCACAGTATTCTTTCGAACATGATTTTTGTGATGTAAAAGGACAAGAGAATATCAAACGAGCCTTAGAAATTGCCGCTGCGGGTGGTCATAATGTGATTTTGATTGGTCCGCCGGGTGCTGGTAAAACCATGTTAGCCAAACGGCTTCCTTCTATATTACCCCCCCTCAGTTTGCAAGAGGCGCTCGAAACCACCAAGATTCATTCGGTGGCCGGCAAACTCCCAGAAAATGCCACCTTGGTTTCAAAGCGTCCATTTCGCGCGCCTCATCATACCATTAGCGATGTGGCCTTGGTAGGTGGAGGAGGGAATCCTCAGCCTGGCGAAATTTCATTAGCCCATAATGGGGTATTGTTTTTAGATGAATTGCCCGAGTTTAAAAGAACCGTGCTCGAAGTGATGCGTCAACCGATAGAAGAGCGAAGGGTTACGATTTCGCGGGCTCGCCTGTCGATTGATTTTCCGGCTAGTTTTATGTTGATTGCCTCCATGAATCCCTGCCCCTGTGGTTATTTCAATCATCCCGAAAAAGAATGTACTTGTCCACCGGGCGCCGTACAGAAATATCTCAATAAAATTTCTGGTCCTTTGTTAGACCGCATCGATTTACATATAGAAGTAACCCCTGTTTCGTATAACGAATTATCAGACAACAGCGTGCAAGGACGCGAAAAAAGTGAGTCATACCGGACGCGGGTTGTCAAAGCTAGAGAGAGACAAGCCAAGCGTTATCACGATCAAGAAGGTATTTATGCCAATGCGCAAATTAGTACCAAGATGCTGCAAGAGATCTGTAGGCTAGATACGGCCTGCACCCAGTTATTGCAACGGGCTATGGAGCGACTCAATTTATCGGCTAGGGCATACGACCGAATCTTAAAGGTATCACGTACCATCGCTGATTTAGATGATTCCGAAAACATAAGAACAGAGCATTTAGCCGAGGCCATTCAATATCGAAGTTTAGATCGGGGCAGTTGGGGTAGTTAATCGGTTTATTGCGACAAATGAAATATCTTTGGCCCTTTATGCAAGTGGGCAAATTACAGCAACAATTACGCGAATGGCGACATCAACAGCGCAAGGCCTTTGCTGTTCTCATCGATCCGGATAAAGTAAACCTAAAGCAAGTTGCCCAGATTGCCGAATTGTGCAACGAGGCTTGTGTTGATTATGTGTTTGTAGGCGGAAGTCTCATGATGAGCCAACATCTTGATGCTTGTATTCAGCAGTTTAAAAGACTAAGCCCAATACCCGTATTCTTATTTCCGGGGAGTCCGGCCCAGTTAAGTCCATATGCCGATGCTCTCTTGTATTTAAGTTTGATATCGGGTCGTAATCCCGAGCTATTGATAGGTGCGCATGTGGTTTCGGCACCTATGGTAAAGGCCAGCGGATTGGAGGTCATTTCTACCGGATATATGGTGATTGATGGAGGGGCAGCAACAACCGTATCGTATATGAGTGGCAGTGCGCCGATACCGCGCGATAAGAATGATATTGCCATGTGCACCGCTATGGCTGGCGAAATGCAAGGAAAGCATATCATCTATATGGATGCAGGCAGTGGCGCTAAATTGCCGATTACAGAAAGTATGATACAATCGGTGAGTCAGAAGATTTCTATTCCCTTAATTGTAGGCGGTGGTATTACAGATCCCGAAAAGGCATATCTGAATTGCAAAGCAGGAGCCGATATCATTGTTGTGGGTAATGCCATAGAGAAAGAGGCTTCTTTGATTCGTGACATGGCCGCTGCGGTTCGTCAGGGCGGCGTAAAGGCCTAATGATTGCGCGGGTTTATATTCTTCAATTCTATTTTTCGGCTTAGATTATTTTCAGCGAGTGATTTCTGGTAGGTGTATGTTTTTAACGACCCCTAGTGTTTACTCTTTATGAGCGGAAATAAAAAAGCTCCGACGGTTGTCGAAGCTTTTGCTTGTCGGGAGGACAGGATTCGAACCTGCGACCCCCTGGTCCCAAACCAGGTATTCTACCGAGCTGAACTACCTCCCGAAGCCTTGAGGCGGGCAAAGGTAAACAAGATTAACTGATATGCCTAATCTACACGCTATTTTATTTCACAAAAGTTGAATCGTATAAAATAGGCTTGTCTTGATGATTGCTGATGAAAAGATGCCCAACAACATCATTCTCCAATCGTCGATCCTTGGGTTTCGATATTTTCTACGGTAAGTCTATGGTAGGCTTGGCGTGAGTGATAGGAGGGAAAAGCCCACAGCGAGGCACGAGCGAGGACTTGTAACGGATAGCACGACCCAGAGGGGCACGCCCAAAAGAGAAATGATTTTGATGGACCCATACTAGGCTAGGGCGAAAAAATGGGGGCGATATAGAAAGGGTATAAAATAAAAATGAGAATGAGTGGGTTGCTCATTCTCATTCTGCTCTGGGCGGTAAGGGGGGGATTCGAACCCCCGGTACGGTTTGACCCGTACGACGGTTTAGCAAACCGTTGATTTAAGCCACTCATCCACCTGACCAGCACTGTAATCAATCACATGATGATGTAACAGGAATGCGAAAATAGAGTAATATTTTTAAAAACCAATTAATTCGACTTCAAAAATCAAGGTACTATTAGGACCAATCATGGGACCTGCTTGTTGCTCGCCATAGGCAAGGTGTGGCGGTAGAAATAATTTCCATTTACTACCCACGGGCATCAGTTGCAAGGCCTCGGTCCAGCCCGAAATAACGCGGTTTAATGGAAAGCTTGCCGGTATCCCTCTTTGTACGGAACTATCAAACACGTTGCCATTGATTAAGGTGCCATGGTAATGACAAGTAACCTCGTCGTTTGCGTTAGGTTTGGGCCCTTCTGCAACTTTCAGTATCTCATATTGCAGACCACTTTCTAAACAAACAACGCCCTCGCGAAGTTTATTTTGTTCGAGAAAGGCTAATCCTTCGGCTAAGTTAGCCTGTAACTTTTGTTGCTTTGCCTGATTTAATTTATCAAATAAACTCATCTCTTTTTCTTTTGGTGGCGAAGGTATATCTTGAGAGGCAGAATTTAGTACCATGATGAGGCGCAATTTTTATCTACTAATCCTGCCACTATTGGCGCTGCTAAGCTCGTGCACAGCCCATAGGCATTTAGCCATTGGTGGAAGTTCGGCTAGCGTTAGGGTTCGAAAACCCTTGCAAAAGGCTGTAAAAGAGTGGCTCGATGTGCCTTATCGATATGGTGGTGAGGATAAAAAAGGAGTCGATTGTTCTGCTTTTGTTTGTGCTGTTTATGCGAATGCGTATCATAAACATTTACCCCGAACCTCGCGCGAACAGTACGAGCTATCTAAACCTGTTAAGCGCAAACGTTTACACCAAGGCGATTTGGTTTTTTTTAATCCCGGTACCCGCGAAGTTTCGCACGTAGGCATCTTTTTAGGAGATCACTATTTTGTGCATGCCTCTGTAAGCAAGGGCGTGGTAGTGGCCGACTTAGACAATGCCTATTACCAGAAAATTTTTATGCGGGGCGGTCGCCGTAAGTCCATTCATTAAGCTTCGATCACGACGCTAAACGTTTCCATTACGGGATTGTGTAGCATTTTATGACAAGCTGTATCGGCAATATGCATGGCATCTTCTTGATTGTCGGCTTCGATGATCAGGGTAATCTGTTTACCGATACGAACATCTTGAATACCGGTTAGTCCTAAACTGTGTAAACTATTATTGACAGCTTTCCCTTGTGGATCTAATAATTCTTTTAAAGGCATTACCTTGATATGGGCTGTGAATGTCATGCTTCTTGGGGTTTATATGCGAATGATAAGACGATATACAATAAAAATGAGAATGGAATAGACAAAGATTGTAGAAAGGGAATGGCCGCAAGCGTGAGGGTAACCCAAGTTAACTGTGCCCAATATTTTTTTACCGAAAACGAACTAAACTTAAGGGTAAACATCCGGAATGGACTTACCATCAACCCGCTTAATACGGCGATGATCGTATAAACAATCCAAGGGGTTTGCATGTTGATGCCTATGCCCAAGGGATTATAAAAATTAATGAGAGGAAAAGAAGCCACTACCAATCCGATAGCCGGAATGGGTACACCGGTGAAGTAATTTGTTGTTGCCGGTGCATTATTAAACCGAGCCAATCGCAGAGCGCCAAAGCAAGGCAAAATAAAGGCCGGACACATGGCCAGCATCGGCACATCTATAGCATCGGGTTGTTGCATATATCCAGCCCATAGCATCTTCATGAAAATCATACCCGGCGCTACGCCAAACGAAACCACATCGGATAAAGAATCAAGGTCTTTACCAATTGCAGAACTTACGCCAAGGGCACGAGCAGCCATGCCATCAAGTAAATCAAAAATGGCGGCAATCACAATACAAAGACTGCCATAGTAGGCTTGGGTGGTACCGCTTACCCAGTATTGTTCTCCATTCATTTCGGCCAAGAAGGGTTGCGAATGCAGAATAAAAGCGATAGCCATGCATCCGAAAAACAAATTGCCGAGGGTAAGCAGGTTGGGTAAATGTTTCATATTCGGGGCGTAAAGATAGAAAGAAACATCGCCATGCCACGAAAAGCAGCTATAATTTTCACGAAGCTAGTCTTGCCCCATCCATAAGGCACCACCGACTGAGTTTCGGGAGGCACCGCTGGTTTGGGCGAACACATTGACTTCTTCGCGCCAACGTAAAGCACCCATGAGGGCCATAACCAGCGCTTCTTTGCTATCGATAAGCTCTTTTTCGGCAGCGAGCACTTCTATGTGTTTCGGTTGTAATGCTTCGCGGATACATTGCATCAAAAATAAATGATGCGCCCCTCCACCGCTTACCAAGAGTGTTCCCGGAGCCGCTGTGTTTAAGGCTGCTGCAAGGGTATGGGCAATATGTTTACAATAAGTATAGGAAGCATCGGCACTAGATAGCTTCGCTGATTGGATAAGGGGATAAACGACCTCTGTTCCCCATTCGTTAGCTAAAGATTTTGGGGCGGGTTTTTGATAATAAGGTAAGTCGTTTAATGTGTTCAGGAGTTCTTGGTTCAAACTACCTGCGGCTGCCAGATTTCCATCTGTATCGCAATCCAACCCTGCTTCATTGGCCAATAAATTCAATACTCGATTCGCGGCACAAACATCAAAGGCAATCATCTCATGGGCTTGATGGATACTGATATTCGCAATGCCGCCGAGATTTAAAAAATAAGCATATTGTGGCCACAACAACTTTTCGCCAATCGGAACAATCGGTGCACCTTGTCCACCCAAGGCTATATCCATATTGCGTAAATCACTGATCACAGGCAATTGGGTAATGGCGGCTATGCTGGCACCGTCGCCTAACTGAAAACTTAGTTGATGATTGGGTTCGTGAAAAACGGTATGTCCGTGACTGGCAATGAAATGCACCTTATGCTCGAGTTGATGCCGGGTAATAAATTGGTTAATTTGTTCGCCCATCCAATGACCAAAGCGGGTATGAGTGCGCAATAAATCTCTACCCGATAAGTGGGTCAGTTGAGGCAAGAGTTGTTTCCATTCATCGTCGAAAGCCATACAATCAGCATGCAGGATTGTATATTTCCATTGACCCGCATTTTCTTCGAGGGCTACAAATACCAAATCGAGTCCGTCCATCGAGCTCCCGCTCATTGTGCCAATTACCTGATAAATCATGCGCCAAAGATAACACAGGGCAAGAGATGCATTATGTTTTCTGGAAGCCTAATCTCAATAGGTATCCTATCTATTGTTTTAGAGAGTTTAAGGCTATTTCTACAAAGTCATAAGTTTTGGGATGTTAGATTGTATTAACCTATCCATCATTTTCTCGTTGTAATGCATGTAAATTTGCTGCATGAACTTATTAGACGAACTCGCTTTTCAGGAAAAATGGATACAAATAGAAGCCATGATGGTAGAGCGTTTCGGCAAGAAACCCGATATGGAAGCTATCCTATACCTAATTGGAATTAACGAATTAGGCGATGTGCCCCATAAAAGTTTTACCAAAGAGCAAAAACAAGACTTGATGCATATTGCTACCTGTGCCTTATTAGCACAAAGTGGATATTATGAATATGATGGTCATGATAAAGATGGGTGGCCTCATTATAAACTCGTCGAAAATCCGCCTGCCGAAAGTTTACAAAAGCAAGAGATGCTGCTTAAGCAACATATCATTGCGTACTTCGACGAGGAATAAAAAAAGCAGAACGATGAGGTTCTGCTTTTAAAGATTTGTGACTGGGAGAAACTTAGGCGATAGCGGCTTCGTAGCGACGGCTTACTTCGTCCCAATTGACTACATTCCAGAACGCACTCAGATAATCGGCTCTGCGGTTTTGGTAATTGAGGTAATAGGCATGTTCCCAAACATCGATACCCATAATAGGTGTTCCTTTACATTCGGCGATATCCATAAGCGGATTATCTTGATTAGGAGACGAACAGATACAAAGGGTTTTATCGGCTTTCACACATAACCAAGCCCAGCCACTTCCAAAGCGGGTCATTCCGGCATTGGCTAAATCGGCTTTACATTTTTCTAATCCACCCAATTGCAACTCGATGGCCTCGGCTAATTTACCCGTAGGCACTCCACCCCCTTGTGGTGATAGAATTTGCCAAAACAAGCTATGGTTAAAATGTCCGCCTCCATTGTTACGAACCGCCATAGGCAAGGTAGACATAATCGCAAATAGTTCTTCGAGCGATTTGCCTTCATGTTCGGTACCGGCGAGGGCTTTATTTAGATTATCGACATAAGCCTGATGGTGTTTGCCATGATGAATTTCCATCGTGGTTTTATCGATATGGGGCACTAAGGCATCGTGTGCGTAAGGGAGTTGTGGGAGAGTAAATGACATAAAAAATTATTTTAGATGCCAAAGGTAGAACATTCGCTCTGCCCCGCCATTGATTCGATATAGATTTCCTGAAAGCGAAATAAACAACCCTATTCCGTTAAACTTTGTACGGCCTTTTGGGCAATATGCTGCCAAGAGAAATGCGTATAAAATGATTGATTATCGTTAGTTACCCGGGTATGGGCTGCGTGTATTATGGCTTGTACGTAAGCGGGCCAGTCTTTATCGGCTACAATATGCAATCGTTCGCCACATACAGATTCAGGCACACCGATAGCCCCATTTTCGGAGGATACGCAAGTCTTACCAAATCCAAGGGCTTCAACCAATTTCGTTTTAATACCCCCACCATCTTGCAAGGGGTTTAAAAAGATATCACAACCTTTGAAAAAGATATCGATATCGTCTACAAATCCACAGTATACAATATTGGCATCAGCATACTTTTTTAGCTCCTCTTTCTCGGGCGATAATCCCTTTCCGCAAATCAGCAGTTTGTACTGTAAACCACTTTGTATGAGTAAGGGATTGATATGGTTGATGATATTATCTAGCGCGCGCAGATTTGGAGCGTAGTTCAAAGTGCCATTAAATAAAATCAGGGTAGTTTCATGAGACCAAGGATAGGAGCTACTAATTTGGTTACGACAACGCTGCAACTCTTCGGCATCAGGTAAAGTGTCGGTTTCGACGCCATAAGGAATCACTGTACAACGCTCTTCTTTTACCCGAAAATACAAGACCGCGTATTGTAAATCTTCTTCTGTTTTAAACCATAAATGATCGGCCAATCGATAGGCTATCTTTTCATAAATCCATAGGATTCGCCACCACCATTTGCCAATACTTTTAAATCGCTCGCTTTCTATATTATGCGAATGCACAATTATCTTTTGCTGAAGAAAAACTTTGCAGAGTAAAATCAGCCATGCAAAATAGGGGTGCTCAAATAAAATATGCGTTCTATTGGTTTGCTTAGCCAGCTTTTTAAGGGTAAAAAACAAAGCAGGATTGATATAGCGAGTGGCCGAATTGGATAGTTGCGTATAAATCACATACGATTCGTCCGGTTCATTTTTTCGGGTAGTAACACAATTGAGCGAAACTTTCTGGGCAAGATATTTATAAAACAAAGCAATTCCTTTTTGTCCGCCCATTACCGCCGGAAACACCTTGTAGGGAACCAAGGCTAATATTCGTGGAGTTTTATCAGAATGTTGCACGGGCGCAAGATAACCATATATTTTTTTGCTTTACCGATTGTGCTTGCCTGTATAGCCTATCAAAAACAAGTTGCCTAGAGGCCAATCCATCGTTTTACCTTGCAGCCTAAGCATTGTATATGGCAAATTATCTAGTATCAGGGGGCACCGGATTTGTGGGCAAACATATCGTATCACTCTTACAGCAAGAGGGCCACACCGTTTATATCCTTAGTACGCAGAAACATAAATGTGGTTTGCAAGCCGATGGTAGTACTATAGTCTATTGGGATCCTACCCAGTATTTGATAGACCCTTCTTTTCAATTATCAGATGGGGTACTGATTAACTTGGCTGGCGCCGGAGTAGCCGATCAGCGCTGGACATCGCGACGTAAGAAAGAGATCTTACAAAGTCGGGTACAAAGTCTCGAAACTCTATATAAGGCGGTACAAAACAAACAGCTCAGTATTTTATACATGGTGTCTGCCTCGGCCATTGGATTTTATGGGGACAGAGATACATTATTTCAGGAAACCGATTTGGGAGATGACTCCTTTTTATCACAGGTTTGTCAGCAGTGGGAATTAACGGCGAATCAATTTAATCGTTTACAAATACCGCATAGCATCGTTCGTATCGGTATCGTATTAGGGAGTGAAGCGGGTGCTTTACCGGCACTACAAAAACCCTTATCGTGGGGGGTGGCAGCCATTCCCGGGAGCGGTAAGCAAATCTATAGTTGGATTCATGTGCAGGATCTTGCTCGTTTACTCTACTTTTTATCGACCCACAAAAAAATAGGTGTTTACAATGCTGTGGCCCCATATCCATGTAGTTTGAATGCACTTTTTGCTGCATTCCTTAAAACCAATGCCGCTAAGGCCATTTTGATTCATGTTCCGGAACTGATCATCAAAATTATGTTGGGAGGGATGTCGATAGAAGTATTAAAAAGTGCAAGGGTAAGTAGCCAAAAGATAGAAGAGACGGGGTTTCAATTCCTGTATCCCGACATAGATAGTTGTTTGCTTGCCATCAACAAACACAAGCATACTAGCCACATAAAAAAAGGATAACCTTTCGATTATCCTTTCATTGCATTTTTTTGATGTGCTGCTCAGTGTACAATTTTTTCTTCGAGTACTAGGGCTTCCATGCCATTTTTTACGCGATAATCATTGATTGCGGCCTTGATAGCATCTTCGGCTAATACAGAGCAGTGAATTTTTACCGGCGGCAGATTTAATTCCTCTACGATATCCATGTTATCGATACCGATAGCTTCGTCGATATTTTTTCCTTTCAGCCATTCGGTAGCCACGCTTGATGAGGCAATAGCAGATCCACAACCAAAGGTTTTAAATTTTGCATCTTTGATTATGCCGGTAGCATCATCTACTTCGATTTGTAAACGCATTACGTCGCCGCATTCGGGAGCACCTACGAGGCCGGTACCCACATTATTTTTGCTTTTGTCGAGCGTTCCCACATTTTTGGGATTATTGTAATGTTCTAACACTTTTTCTGAATATGCCATGACTAAGTTTTTTTGTAGGCTCCAAAGATAGGCTTCTATATGGCTATAATCAAAATTCGTTCTGTATTCCTTCTATTGTTTCTGTCTATCCGTAAAGTGAGTTCTTGCCTTTATTCGTGCTTATCATGTTTTACGGGTTCGTTAAAACTTTTCTAAACCCTTTCGCGATCCTAACGCAAAAATTACATTTGCCCTCGTGTTACGATTTCAACATCCTGCTTCATTTTGGCTGATCCTATTGGCCTTAGGACTGGTTTTGCTTTGGCTGTATCGAAATCATTGGCGTAAGCAAACCCTCAAACAACTCGGAAACGAAACGGTAGTGCAAACGCTAATGCCGGGCTATAGTGCTATTTTGTACAGCATGAAAACCCTATTGCTCATTACTGCCCTAGCCATTGGTGTTATTGGATTGGCCAATCTGCAATCGGGGTCTCGCACCGAAAAGGTGGAGCGAAAAGGCATTGATGTTATGGTGGCCATGGATGTAAGTAAGAGTATGTTGGCCGCCGACCTATCGCCTAACCGTCTCGAAAGGGCCAAACAATTTGTAGCCAAGCTTATCGAAAAATTACCTAACGATCGTATTGGACTGATTTTATTTGCCGGAAGGGCTTATGTATCGGTTCCTTTAACGATAGATGCTTCGGCCTTAAAAATGAATCTCGAAACAGCATCCCCAGCCCTTGTGCCTACCCAAGGTACCGTTTTGGGCGAGGCGATTGGTATGGCCAGACAATCGTTTAATGCGAAGGAAACGAAATACAAAAGTATAGTGCTGATTAGCGATGGAGAAGATCACGATGAAGGGGTTATGGACGAAGTAAAGCAGGCTGTTAGTGAAGGTATCATGATTAATACGGTGGGTATTGGTTCTCCTGAAGGGGCTTATATTATCGATCCTGAAACCGGACAACATAAAACCGACGAACAGGGTCAAGAGGTGATTTCTAAACTCAATGAAAAAGAACTTCAGGATATTGCTTCTGCAGCCCAAGGCACCTACCTGCGCTTATCGCAAACCGATGTAGCCGCCAATGCCATTGCCAAACAAATTAATGCCACGGAACAAAAAAACTTTGGCGACAGTTTATTTACCGATTACAATTCTTACTTCCAGTATTTTATTGGCATAACGGTGTTTTTACTCTTGATTGAATTTTTTATTCCTCAACGTAAAAAAATTTCATTCGCATGAGGCTAATTGGTTTGATGATTGTATTGATAAGTAGTATCCATGCTCGGGCACAGCAGGCCGATCAGCATATGTATGAAGGTAATAAACTCTATGCCAAAGGAAAATATAAAGAGGCAGCAGCGGCCTATCAGCAAGCTTACGGGGCAAAAAAAAATCGAGAGGCTCAATACAATTTAGGCAATGCCTTCTATCAGCAAAAGAACTTCGAGAAAGCAGCCAGTCAGTACACCGAAACCGAAAAAAATACCCGAGATAGTAAACTCAAAGCAGCCTCTAACCATAACTTAGGCAATACTTGTCTTGAACAAAAAAAATGGGATGAGGCTATCGATTACTATAAACAATCGTTGCGACAAAACCCATCATCGCCATCCACCAAATATAATTTGGCCTATGCCCAGGCAATGAAAAAACAACAAGACCAACAGAATAAAAACAACAAGAAGCAAGATCAAAAACAAGATCAGCAAAAGCAACAGCCTGATAAACAACCACAAGATCAGCAGCAAGGGAAAGACAAGCAAGATCCTCAACAAAATCAAAAACCGGAACAGGGGAATCAAAAGCCTGAACCACAGCCCTCAAAATTGAGTAAAGAGCAAGCCGACCAAATCTTAAATGCCCTCAATCAAGAAGAAAAAAAGTTACGGGGTAAAAAAGAAAAAGGAAGTGGTCAGCCTGTGAAACTCGATAAAGACTGGTAAGCAAAATTTCGACTACCCTAAACCCATAAAGGGGATACACCATTTACTTTCTGTAATAACCGTTCGCCAGTATGTCATTCATTACCTCATCAGGAACAAGATAACGGATTGATTTTTTTTCGGCGATTTGTTGTCGAATATAAGTCGATGAAATATCTAATAAGGGGGCTTGTACAATTTGCATGTTATCGCTCAATGACTTGTCTACCGGAAACCCAGGTCGTTCGTAAATAATGAGCGGACATAAAGAAAGCAATTCGGTATAGTTTTTCCAGCGTTTGATATTCGCTAAAGAATCGCTACCCATAATGATAGAAAATTGGTGATGCGGATATTTTTCTTGCAGGTGAACAAGAGTATCTATCGTATACGAAGGGCGAGGAAGATGAAACTCAATATCACTCGCTTTATATTTCGGTTCATTATCTATAGCCAATCGCACAAGATGTAAACGATGTTGTTCGTTAAGCAGTTGAGATGACTCTTTGAGTGGGTTTTGCGGACTAACAACAAACCAAACCGAATCTACGTTTGCATGTCCTAACACATGATTGGCAATAATGAGGTGACCAATATGAATGGGATTAAAACTGCCGAAATAAAGTCCGATGTTCATGCGATTCTGTTGTGTGTGGATAAGGGCAAAATAAATGTTTATAATGTAAAGAGAGTATTAACAATGTTATGGATGAATCTCTCGTTTTATTTTTTCATTTTTGAGGAATCAAAAGACCATTCGTCTTTCAAGATATTTGGTCCGCGAAGCTGGGAATTTTTTAGATACTGTTCGACGGATATTTGTGTTTCCACCTTCGATGCGACCAAACCCAATTGGCAGGCTGGCGTTTGATGCTGTCTTCGAGAAAACGAACATAGGCTTCGGTGATTTCACCCTCCTTTGTTTCGCGAGGCTGCTCAAACGCCAGTTTCATTTTGATTTCATAATATCCGCGTTTGATTTTTACGATTTCACCGAAGTACACTAGGTTATTATATCGGCGCGCCACAAATTCGGGACCTTTAAAGAAGGCTGTCTTTCGATTCATGAAATCATTCCACGACACACGCTTGGGATCGCTTGGGTTTTGATCGGCTATAAAACCCCAAAGGAGTTCATCACTTTGTAAGCTGCCCATATCACGCTGCATATCATGTACACGAATCAACTTCATGCCTGCTCTGCTTCTGATGGTAAATAACAATCGATCAAACACAGCATTGGTAAGGGGCATATAGATACCGGTAAAGCGACGAGGCACATGCCAATTACAAATTACGGTGGCCCATTCCCAATTAAATTGGTGCGACATAAACGCCTGACCATTTCGGTTTTGAGCTGTCATGCTACCAAATATCTCCCAATTACAAGTCATTCGTTTGCTGAGTTCCTGCTTCGAAATCGACATCAATTTGATGGTTTCTACAATGCTATCACATACGTTATGATAATAGGCTTTAGTGATTGTAGCGATTTCTGCTTTTTCTTTCTCGGGAAACGAACGCGTAAGATTTTCGTACACCACTGCTTTTCGATATCCCAACAACCTATATAGTATCCAATACAAAACATCGGCTACTCCGTACAAAAACCAGAGTGGAAGTAGCGATAGTAGATACAAGAAAAAGTATACGAGATAATATAACATGTGTACCCGCAAAAGTACATGCAGATCATCAGAATTTGAACAGGGTCCATTTTCACTTGGTGGCAGCTTACAAACACATTATCTTTCGGTATGAAATCAATATCTTCATTGCACACTCGTATAGTTCTCATTGCGTTTTTATTGACGCTATCGTTTCCGCAATGCACACAGGCGCAATTGGCTCCCGAACCCATAAAAAAATGTATAGTTACTCAACTCGACAATTGGCATAAAGCCGCAGCAGAAGCCCGACTCAGCGATTATTTTTCGCTGATGAGCCGGGATATGATTTTTATCGGAACCGATGCCACAGAGCATTGGAATTATGATGCTTTTTACGCTTTTTGTAAACCTTATTTTGAGAAAGGAAAGACATGGCATTTCACAGCAGTACAACGACATATTTATTATCATCCGCAACATCAAATGGTTTGGTTCGATGAGTTGCTCGATACGCAAATGAAACTGTGTCGGGGATCGGGTGTGTGGCGAAAAGAAAAAGGAGAATGGAAATTGGTACAATATGTACTTTCCATGACGATTCCGAATGAGCATACCCAGGCTGTGGTAAAAATAAAAGCACCGCACGAAGACAGTCTCAAATTGATGATAAAATAAATGCAGTGCAGGACATTGGATTTTGCTATCCTCTAATACCCATTACGAATGATTGTCACACCCTGTTGAGAACGAAATCCATTTTTAGTTAGGGCGTGTCCCTTCGGGTCGGGCTATCCATTACAAGTCCTCGCTCGTTCCTCGCTGCGGGCTTTCACTCCTATCCCTCACGCAAACCACAAAATCTCTTCACCCTAGCAAATTCATTTCTCGATTCTCTGCCCAATCATTGGGAAATACAAAGTGAATGTCTCACCTTGCAAGCCTAATGTCGGGCACAGCACATCGTTACTTTATTATCCATAAGCCATTTAATATGGTTTCGCAATTTATCAGTCCGGATGATGTGAATTTATTGGGCGATTTGGATTTCGATTTCCCGGAGGGCACGCATGCTATAGGTCGTTTAGATAATCTCTCTGAGGGACTACTAATTCTCACCACAAATAAAAAGGTAACTAAACTATTATTTCAGGGTGAGGTGCCCCATAAACGCACTTACCTTGTGCAGGTACTGCATCAGATGCGCGAAGAGTCGGTACAAAAAATCAGAGAGGGGGTAAGCATCCGTATCAAAGGAAATATAGATTGGGTAAGCAGTCCCTGCGAAGCCGAAATTATCAGTAAACCCGTTAGTGTTTTTCCGGCCGACAACGAGTTGCATCCCTTCATTGCGAATACTTGGTTACGCATTACGCTTACTGAAGGAAAATTTCATCAGGTACGTAAGATGGTAAATGCGGTTCGGCATAAGTGCAGGCGCCTGATACGCGAGTCGATAGAAGATCTTCATCTGGGAGATTTACCCCCGGGTAAGGTCAAAGAAATGGAAGAAGAAACTTTTTTTCGTTTGCTGAAAATCGAAAATTGGCGGTAAAATTATTCGGAAATCTCTTCCCGAAAGGATGTTAACTGTAGATATTGTTCTTACAAAGCAATTTCTACAAGGTTAAAGGTGTATGGTTATGATATCCATAGACTATCCACCGGAAGAGTTATTGGCGTTAAGAAGGTCTTGTAAAAACGGATCACTATCCGACATTCGGCATTGAATGTGATGTCGGATGTCGGTTGGTGTCGCTTAATGGGAAGAGTTTCTTGATTTGAGAAGTATTGTGTGCGATGAGGTTCGCATATCGCTATGTGAACATAGCGAACAGCGCGGAGATGTTTATTTTACAGGCAAAGCCTGCGAAGAACATAACACTTGCGAAGGCAAAGCCTGCGAAGAGTGAGTTAACTATTTTCACTATAAGCTATCTCCCATGACAGATAAAATTGCTTACATACCCGGCAATTTCTTCAGTTGATCTTAAGGCAAGGTGATCTGTTGGCAAATGAATAAATGTACATTTATCAATCATTTCTATTACTTGATGGCGAACGGCTTCAGTATGCGAGGTGGTGAAAATTTCATCACCGAATCCATTTAGAAAGAAAACACGATTGGCACATTTCGAGAAATCAATTTGAACGCCTTCATCCCAAATTAGCTTTCGAAAAATGGGATTAACTGATTCTTTTATTTCTTCAAGCTGAAAAATCATCCTATTCCATATCTCTGCAGTTAAACCATATCTGCGACCTAGAGTATCCACAATGGTATTAGGCTCTAGCACTGATAAATTCCAAGCTGATAACAAGACGGAAAGAGAATCAAACTTTGGTCTGTTTCCCATCTTGAGATTTAAAGCTGCGCCAATAGCAGCAACACCTCCAATAGAATA
>JBEISB010000241.1:0-2514 GCA_040375635.1 Chitinophagaceae bacterium
ATTTTAAAATTTTTCAAAAAATTAATGTATTCTTCTTGAAATAATACTTTTTTGTGATGCTCTTTTTGATTCAAAATATATTTTACCACATTGTCGATTTGCGAATGATTATAAGAGAATGCCCCATATCCCTCTTGCCAGTTGAATTTGGAGGGTGACAATTTATTTTCATTAATCATGTCATTGCTTGATTTCTTTACTTCTCGAACCAAATCGCTTAAACAGCAGTTAGGTTTCATGCCAATAAAAAAATGGATATGGTCGGGCATTCCATTGATTGCCAGCATTTTTTGTCCTTTGTTTTGCACAATGCCGGTAATGTATTGGTAAAGTCTTACTTCCCATGAGGTGTCTATTAATGCCTCTCTGTGTTTAACGGCAAACACCACCTGAATATATATCTGTGAGAACGTACTCATTTTATAATTTTACGGATTCTTCTTTACATCAATAACCTATTGAATAGGTAGTAGAATTACGAGCAATATCAAAATATTCTGTATCCTTAGGATGGCCACTACACAAGCCACATTTCTTTTCGTCTGCTCAAGGGCTGCCGGATAGGAATGAAAGCCCGCAGCGTAGCGAGGACTTGTAATGGATAGCCGGAACTGAGATGGTTGGTGTTACGCAAGCCGATAGCCCCAAAGATGGAAAGCCGAAAATGAAAATGGGCATTACGCAAATTGTAAATACAAAAGCAATACCGACGAGGCCGTCATCAATACAAGGGTGATAATGCCCATGATATTGGTGGTTTTGTTATTGGTAAATTTCCCCATCACAATTTTATTATTGCAGATGTGCAGGATGATGGCAATTAAAACGGGTGCTGTAATGCCGTATAATATGGCCGAGTATATCAGGGCCTTCATGGGACTGATGCCGATATAATTTAGGGAGAGTCCGAGAATGAGCGAAATAGCGATGATGATATAAAAGGGTTTGGCTTCGTGAAATTGATTGTCGAGTCCTTCTTTCCATCCAAAGGTTTCGCAAAAAATGTAAGATAAGGAGCCGCTTAATACGGGAATGGCTAAAAATCCTGTACCGATAACGCCGATGGCAAATAAGAGATAGGCAGCATGTCCGGCGAGTGGTTTGAGGGCCAGGGCGGCTTGTTCTACCGTATCGATTTGGTGTATGCCTCCGTTAAATAAAACCGAGCCGGTGGTGAGAATGATAAACCAGGCTACCAATCCAGAAAACAGCATTCCAAAATCTACATCTTGTTTCATTTCTTGCATGATGCGTTTGTTGACCATGATATGTTTTTTCTTGTGCTGCATTTCTTCGACTTCCATATTGGCTTGCCAGAAAAATAAGTAGGGCGAAATGGTGGTTCCGAAGATGCCCACGAGGATGCTGATAAAATCTTTATTGAATTTGATTTGGGGGATAAAAGTTGAGCGGGTAATGGCTAGCCAATCCTGCTTATATAAAAAGGGTACCACCATATAGACTAACAAAACCAAACAGAGGTATTTGAGAACAGAGGCTATTTTGCGATAGGGTAAATAGATGATGGCAATGAGTAATAAAATGGTAAACACCACACTAAAAAAAGTGGCATCGATTTGCGGAAACAACATATTGCCAACCGCGCCCATGCCTGCAATATCGGCACCGATATTCATCACAATAGCCGGAAAGCTAAACAGCAGCATGAGATATAATACCGGTTTTGAATAGTGTTTTTTTAAGGTGCCGGTGAGTCCGGTTTGGGTTACCAATCCGATGCGGGCACACATCTCTTGCATATATGCCATGAGTGGAAATGTGATGAGGGTAGCCCATAGGGTACTCAATCCGAACATAGCTCCGGCTTGTGAGTAAGTGGCAATGCCTGAAGGATCGTCGTCGCTGGATCCGGTGATGAGTCCGGGGCCTAGCTTTTTCCAGAATTTACTGAGTAGTGAAGTTGATTTTTTTTTCATAGGTTGTGTGTTTCGGTTAGTCGTTGTACGTGCGTGGTACTTTAGGATCGGTGATGATGATATAGTCGCCTTGTTTTTTATAATCTTCCCAATGGATATTCGGGAAATCTTCATCACTGCTTGTAGAAATAATTAATCGGGTGGTGCAGGGACGGTAATTCTCGAGTTGGGTAGCTACGGCAAAGCCCTCGTCGCTGTGAAATTTGCCATTGACTTGCATAACCTTGTGATGACGATGATGTTTAAGATAGCTAGCAATAGACCAAGCCATAGTTGCATCCCATAAAGATTGCGCGGTAATCAGATTAAAATTACCCATACTCATCGCTGGCATTTTGGTTTTACTGGTATCGATAGTTGGGGCATGACCGCCCATCATACCTGTGAGTTTTTCGTAGTAGTCGCCGCTGGCCGTATCGTAGGGGAGTGGTGCAATCCATTGCTTATGTTCGCGAGGTAACGCTACTAAAGATTCTTGTCCTAGGCGGCCTGCCATATTCGTATACCTGCTGGGGGCATTGGCACAAATTACATCCAGTTTATTTTCCTTGGCGTATTCTACCATGGGTTTATAATC
>JBEISB010000072.1:0-10489 GCA_040375635.1 Chitinophagaceae bacterium
GGCACTTTGTATTTAGAAGATCTGGCCGATTTTATTCAAGAATGTGTTGACGAACATTTTGGGTTTAGTCGATATGCCGAACGACTTGCCCGCAGTGCCCATCATTTCGATGCATTAGAGTCTGCCCTACAAAATGATCTTTCGTTTACCGACAAAATTCTCCTATCCCTGCTCGAAGAAAAAATACAAAAGTGGCAACCTCATTTAATAGCCCTGAGTATTCCCTTTCCCGGCAATTTGTTTTCGGCCTTGCGCATGGGACAGTATTTACGACAACATCATCCACACCTCAAAATTGCCTGGGGTGGCGGATTTCCGAATACAGAATTGCGTTCGTTATCCGAGCCTCTTGTTTTTCAATATGTCGATTTTATTTGTTTAGATGATGGGGAAGCGCCTTTCGAAATCTTATGGCGATATATTCAACAAGGCGGAGACCCAAGTATGCTCAAAAGGACATTCATGCTGCAACAAGACATTGTTGTCTATCAAAACGGAAGTCTGCAAAGAGATTACAAACAAAGCGAAACCGGCACGCCTAATTACAACGATTTATTACTTCGCGATTATATTTCTGTGCTAGAGGTAACCAATCCAATGCACCGCTTATGGAGCGATGGACGTTGGAATAAGCTCACTATGGCCCATGGATGTTATTGGCGACAATGTACATTTTGTGATATCTCGTTGAGTTATATCCAAGATTATGAACCCCTCAATGCCAAACTAATATGCGACCGCATTGAAACCATTTTACAACAAACAGGCGAAAGTGGATTTCATTTTGTCGATGAGGCCGCCCCTCCTTCTTTGATGAAGGAATTGGCCATCGAAATCATCCGTCGTAACATAAAAATAAGTTGGTGGACTAATATTCGGTTTGAAAAAAGCTTCACACGCGATTTGTGTTTCTTACTGAAAGCCGCCGGATGTATTGGAGTTTCGGGCGGATTAGAAGTGGCTTCCGATCGATTGCTAACGCTGATTCAAAAAGGCGTAACGGTTGCTCAAGTGAGTATTGTCAATAAACACTTTACAGAAGCAGGCATTATGGTGCATGCCTATCTTATGTATGGGTTTCCGACACAAACGGCTCAAGAAACCATAGACTCGTTAGAGACAGTAAGACAAATGTTTGAGGCAGGCATTTTAAAGTCTGCCTATTGGCATCAGTTTGCTATGACCGCCCACAGTCCCGTTGGTATGCAACCCGCAAAGTTTGGCGTTACCCGAGACCCAAAATCTGTAGGTCCTTTTGCGAATAACGATGTTGTGCACGAAGATCCCAAAGGGGCCCATCATGAAATCTATAGTGCCGGTTTAAAAAAGTCGCTGTTCAACTATATGAATCAACATTGCATAGACAATCCTTTGCAGCATTGGTTCGAACATAAAATTCCGAAAACAACAATCGCGCCCGATTATGTTCGTCAGCTCATCGACAATGATCAATTGCCCGTTTGTAAAGACAATCAAAAAGTATTTTGGTGGGGCGAAATCCCGAAAGCAGAACAACAAACCAAATCAAAAAAAGGGAGACAATGGGAAGTGCTAATCCTCACCTTTGAAACCATCACCGAAACCATAACGATTAGTTTACCTGTCGACAAGGGTACATGGTTTTTATCGATGATGAAAGAGATGAGCTTCTCCCATTCGCAAGCCCTTTTGTTTTCGGCATTACGCGCATCTTATGAAGAAGCTGGCTTGGAGGATTTCGATTTATTTTGGTACAATAAGCCTATCAGCACCTTGTACAAATACGGTTTGTGGGTCGTGTAAAACAGACCTCAACCCTTTTGCTACTCTTGCTGAAAAATCCCTATTTCTTGATTTGCCAATCCCTAGTTGCAACCGAGCTTTAAAACAAACTCAATTGTCCAGGCTTCAAGCGAATGAAGTCGTTTGTATTATAGGTAAACGATTGCTGATTGAGTTTAAATTGTCGACAATACAACGTAAATTGTTGTTTCACCATATCCGCAATATTGCCCTCTCCACGCATACGGGTACCCAAGCGGTTATCGCTAACAGTTCCCCCATGACAACTTTCAATCAGATTCCAGATTTTCTCTTTTCTGTCGGGGAAGGTATGCGTTAACCAATCTTGAAAAATAGGTCCTACCGCACCGTTCAATCGAATCATGGTATATTCTGCACTCTGTGCTCCTGCTAACGAAGCTCTTCGCAGTACCTCATACATGTGATGATCATTTAACCCGGGAATGATAGGCGCATTCATCACCCCACAAGGAATATCTGCTTTCGATAATTTTTCTATAATTTGAAATCGCTGGGCATAGGTGGTTGTTCTCGGTTCGAGCTTACGACGCAGCTCTTCGTCTGTAGAAGTAATGGAGGTATAAACTTTTACCAGTTGATGTTTACTCAGTTCTTGTAAGATATCTATGTCTCTCAACACCAAGGCATTTTTGGTAATGATGCCTACCGGATTTTTAAAATCTAAACAGACTTGTAATAATTGACGGGTAATTTGGAGACTCCGTTCAACGGGTTGATAACAGTCGGTATTGCCCGACAAAGATATGGGCGATGGTTTCCAACTTTTAGAGCGAAATAGATTTCGAAGCAATTCAGGGGCTCGTTTTTTGACAACAATTTTACTTTCGAAATCGACACCTGCGCTAAATCCCCAATACTCATGACTATTACGGGCGTAACAATAAACACAGCCATGCTCGCAACCCTGATAGGGATTTAATGACCATAATAAGGGAATATCCGGACTATCCACTTTATTGACAATCGTTTTGCCCTCTTCCGAAAAGAATTGAGTCTGCACTTTATTTTGCTCCCATTCGTCAATGGCCTCCGGGTGTTGAATGGCATACGACTCGGCATGAAAACGATTGGCCGGGTTATATTGCGCCCCACGGCCTGCTGTAAAGGATTGTCCGGATTCGGTATGTGTCATGGCGTAAAGATAGGTTTGCCGCTACATACTCAGTGTACGCAGTGCTGATTGCCCCTAGGTTTAATTTATGGATAGTGTAGCCTCTTTTTTGGCCAATGTATTACCTTTACGCGCTCAGAAATTGGCCAGCTATTGGTCAGACAGTAAATCCAGTACAATATGTCATACATACCCAAACATAAAATTCGCATCGTAACCGCCGCCTCTCTCTTTGATGGGCATGATGCCGCCATTAATATCATGCGCCGGGTGATGCAAAGTAGCGGTGCCGAAGTGATTCATTTAGGGCACGACCGCAGTGTGCAGGATGTGGTTGATTGTGCCATTCAAGAAGATGCCAATGCGATAGCCATGACGAGCTATCAAGGTGGTCATGTTGAATATCTAAAGTACATGCACGATTTGCTGAAAGAAAAAGGGTGCGGACATATTAAAATCTTTGCCGGTGGTGGTGGTGTCATCCTCCCTAGCGAAATCGAAGAACTACACAACTACGGCATCACGCGTATTTATTCGCCGGACGATGGCAGGGCGATGGGATTACAAGGTATGATAGATGAGTTGTTAGAGATTTCGGATTTTGCTACCGGTCATCTGCAGCATGGAGAAGTTGAGGCATTACAAAAAGGGGATTTCCGTTCGCTGGCCCGTTGCATTTCGGCTGCCGAAAATTTTCATGAACTGCCCGAAACCCAAGCGATGCTCAATCAAATTGAAGCTGAGGCCGCCAAAAGCAAAACCCCGGTGCTAGGGATTACCGGAACCGGTGGCGCCGGAAAAAGTTCGTTGGTTGATGAATTGGTGCGTCGATTTTTAATTGATTTCAAAGACAAAAAGTTAGGTATCATCTCTGTAGATCCGTCTAAACGCAAGACAGGAGGTGCTTTATTGGGAGACCGAATTCGGATGAATGCGATCCGCAACCCAAGGGTGTTTATGCGCTCTATGGCTACCCGACAAAGTAATTTAGCGGTATCGAAATACATTGCCGATGCCGTAAAAATGTTGAAAGTATCGGGCTTTGATTTGATTATTTTGGAAACCTCAGGGATTGGACAAAGCGATACCCAAATTACCGAGCATTGCGATTTGAGCATGTATGTGATGACCCCCGAATATGGCGCTGCCACACAATTAGAAAAGATAGACATGCTCGATTTTGCAGATATTGTGGCCGTTAATAAATTCGATAAGCGCGGTGCCATGGATGCCCTGCGTGATGTAAAAAAGCAATACCAACGCAATCATAAACTATTTGATACCGATGCCGAAACAATGCCTGTCTATGGTACAATCGCCTCGCAATTTAATGACCCGGGCGCCAATACCTTGTATAAGGCCCTGATGGATAAGATTGACGAAAAAACGGGATCAACGCTTCATTCGACCTTTACGGTGAGCGACGAAATGAGCGAGAAAATTTTTATCATTCCACCCGCCAGAAACCGCTACCTGAGTGAAATCTCCGAAAATAATCGTCAGTACGACAAACGAGCCAAGCAACAAAGTGATATTGCCCAGCGACTGTTTGGGATTCATAAAACCATAGACACCTTACAACAATCATCGATTGAAGATAAGGACCGCCTTATTAAAGAACTACAGCAGGTATATACCCAGGTTGAACTCGAACTCGAACCCAAACACAAACTGCTGGTAGAAAAATGGCAAGAGAAAGTACAACAGTATCGCAACGAATACTATGTGTTTAAAGTTCGCGATAAAGAAATTAAAATCAAAACCCATACAGAAAGTCTTTCCCATTCGCAGATCCCGAAAGTAGCGGCTCCCCGCTTCGAAGCTTGGGGCGAAATTCTACAATGGGCCTTGCAAGAAAACTTCCCGGGCGAATTTCCGTATACAGCGGGTATTTATCCCTTTAAGCGAGAGGGCGAAGATCCAACCCGCATGTTTGCCGGAGAAGGGGGGCCCGAACGAACCAACAAACGCTTCCACTATGTGAGCAAGGGTTTACCTGCGGCCCGTTTAAGTACAGCCTTTGATAGTGTTACCTTGTACGGACAAGATCCCGATCCTCGTCCGGATATTTACGGAAAAATTGGCAACAGCGGCGTAAGTGTACCGAGTTTAGATGATGCCAAAAAACTATACAGTGGTTTCGATTTGGCAGATCCAAAGACTTCGGTGAGCATGACCATCAATGGACCTGCCTCGATTATCGCTGCCTTTTTTATGAATGCCGCTATCGACCAGCAATGCGAAAAATATATTGTAGCCCATGGACTCGAAGCGGAGGTAAAAGCAAAAATAGAAGCCATACAAAAGACAAACGCTGATATTTTTCCGCGATACAACGGACCCTTACCCGAAGGAAATAATGGCTTAGGATTACTCTTGTTAGGCATTACCGGCGAGCAAGTATTACCTGCAGAGGTATATCAGCAAATTAAAGCGAGTACATTAAAGCAGGTAAGAGGCACCGTGCAAGCTGATATTTTAAAAGAAGATCAGGCCCAGAATACCTGCATTTTTTCGACAGAATTTTCGCTCAAATTGATGGGTGATGTGCAGCAATATTTTATCGATAATCAGGTACGTAATTTTTACAGCGTATCGATTAGTGGTTACCATATTGCCGAGGCCGGGGCTAACCCAATTTCTCAATTGGCCTTTACCCTCAGCAATGGATTTACTTTTGTAGAGTATTATTTAAGTCGCGGTATGCATATCGATGACTTCGCACCGAATTTATCCTTCTTCTTCAGCAATGGTATCGATCCGGAATATTCGGTGATAGGTCGCGTGGCTCGCCGGATATGGAGCAAGGCCATGAAATTAAAGTATGGTGGTAATGAAAGAAGTCAGATGTTGAAGTACCATATTCAAACCAGCGGCCGTTCTTTGCATGCGCAAGAAATAGACTTTAACGATATTCGTACAACCTTACAAGCCTTGTATGCGATTTATGATAACTGCAATTCCTTACATACCAATGCTTACGATGAGGCTATCACTACACCTACCGAAGAAAGTGTTCGAAGGGCTATGGCGATACAGTTAATTATTAACCGTGAGTTGGGATTAGCAAAAAACGAAAATCCCTTACAAGGCTCATTTATTATTGAAGAACTTACCGATTTGGTTGAAGAAGCTGTGCTAAGCGAATTCGACAGGATTAGCGAACGCGGCGGTGTATTGGGTGCTATGGAAACCATGTATCAGCGTAGTAAAATACAAGAAGAGAGTTTGTATTATGAGACCTTGAAGCATAATGGCGAATTTCCGATTATTGGTGTAAACACTTTCTTAAGCAGTAAGGGTTCGCCAACGGTATTACCGCAAGAAGTGATACGGAGTACCAACGAAGAGAAAGAGTTTCAGATTGCCAGCGTTAAAAACTTACAAGCGCGCAGTGGTGCCAAAGGCCCTGAGATGCTACACAGATTACAACAGGTTGCCATCCATAACGGAAACCTGTTTGAAGAGTTGATGGAGACGGTGAAGTATTGCAGTCTAGGCCAAATTACCCAAGCCCTATTTGAAGTGGGTGGACAGTACCGGAGAAGCATGTAAGGCTTGTTAAAAATCATTCACAGACGTGCACCATTGAATAATTATTATATAAGGTTCGAAGGCATACATTCTGGTTCATTTGAAACCTATAAGTTCTTTTAATATACCTATAACCTCCCCTAATTTAGGACAGGTTGTAAACATACGAATTCAAGAATTACCCATTGTTTGATCGAAAAAAAATCTGAGCTTCAGTGAATTTTGATTTTTTCATGGTAACAAGTTAGTTTTTTTTCTGTTTTTTGTTACCCTTAAAACTCTAGTTTAGAACAGTGCGATTTTTGGGGAAGAGGTCACAACACGCACATCAACAACAATTCGATGAATATTCAAATTGTGGATGGGCATTCTTTTTCTTGCTATTTTCTTTATTCCCCTAAGGTCTAAAAGCAACGATAACCCTAGCCCCGACTGCAGCCATTAGCCCGCAGCCGCTTCGGCGAGGACTAGAGGCGTAAGGCGGGAATAGCTACAAAAAAAGCCGGACCTTTTAGAGATCCGGCTGTTGATTAGAAGGAATGATTTATTGACAAGTAATTTTTTTGATGATGGTACTACCCTCAGCAGATTGCCATTTGAGCAGATAGGCACCCGCAGCCAAGGCTTGCGTTGAAATGGTGTTGGTGCCTGCTTGCAAAGATTGGGTAAGCACTACATGTCCTAATACATCGCTCATGAACAATTGAGCAGGGGCCGGAGACTCGAGCATGAATTGATGGTGAGATGGATTCGGATAGACTTGAATGGCTGCCTCCTTGGCTTCGTTGATACCGTTAGGAGAAACTACTTTTTTGATTTGAATCCATTCGTCGTTCAGATCGAACCAGATATTACTACTCGCCTTCACTTTTACGCGAGCGTAGGTGGCATCGAGATTTGGGATACCCACAACTTGCGATCCATCGTTAGGGGTGCCAAGAACTAATGGATAGGTAAAGGTTTTACCACTGTCGACCGATAAATAAATATCTACCGTAGACGCGCTGAACGGAGAAGCGTCGGTACCGGCAACATCCCAAGTAACCGTTTGTGAAGAGAAGCCCATCCATTGTTGGTTTACTGTATTTTGACTTGTAACACGGAACAGCGTAGTGGTTTTACGCACATCGAGTTTCGTGGTATCGGTGCTAGTATAGAAAGCACCATGACCGTTATGCATATCGCGTACCGTGCAACGGAAACGTACAGTGCGTGCGGTATCCGGAAGGCGTTCGCCAAGATATTTGATGGTATTTTTCAGCATCTCACTCTGCTTAGGGTATACATGATAACCGGTAGTCATAGGATTAAACGAGCGAATAATTGGGGCTACTGTTGTTGCTGCATCCCAGGCACTTCCACTTCCACCGCGATCGTACTCTTCCCAGCAATAGGTAAGGGAATCGTTATTGGCATCCGTGGCAGTGGTTGTTAATTCGAAATCAGTCTTGTAAGGAACAATCCATGTTTTATTGATTGCAGCAAGCACCGGCGGTGTATTCCCTGAAGCCGTAGTGGCAGCGCAAGCCATTACCGAAGTGCCGGTCATTTGCTCGAGACTACGTACATGGTAGTAATCGTCGCTATGCGGCTGAATATCATCAGAATTACAGATGCCTGCATAGCCCATAATGGTTGTGGCTGATCCAATTTCATACGCGCTTGTACTCGAACGATTTCCACTACAAGAGCCTGAAACAGAATTAAAGGTGTGGTCGCCACCGAATTGATGTCCCATTTCGTGGGCTACATAATCGATATCAAATGCATCCCCAACCGGATTTGATGAACCTGTTACCCCGCGGGCCTTGGAGCTTCCGCAAACACAAGCCAACTGAGCAACGCCACCGCCACCGGTACTAAACACATGACCAAAGTCATAATTCGCAGAACCGATATAATTATTACACGTGGTTTGATTTTGTCCGAGCATCGTAGACCCTGAATTGTTGGTATACGGATCGCCGGAGCCCGGTAAAAAAATCAGGGTATCATCGTTGGCTACCAAATTGGCGTGCATAGAAAATTCTTTTTCAAAAACACCATTCACCCGGTTCATAGAAGTAACCATAGCACTTAACACAGAAGCCTTGGTTGGTGTGGCGCCCCCCACAGCCGCCGAGTACTCTTCGGTGCAGGCTAAGGCCAAACGATAATTGCGTAAATTATCGCCACTGGTTTTGTAGGACGATAAATTTGGCAAATCGTCATGAAGAGAAATCGGAGAGCCCGTAGCCGGCATGCCCGCAGTAGTTTCATCTAACTCGCAGTGCATGTATTCGCCTGCCTTTTTACGATAGTTCTTCTTATAATACACTACATACCAATCGTTGCTTAGAGACGCATAGGGATCAATAAACCAAGTATTTTCGCCATCTAAAACCATGGCATGCAAGCCAAACACTGTAAAATCTAATTTAGCGATTACGCGTTCATCGCCCACTTTGATGGCTGTGTAGGTTTTGATTTGCGGATATTTGGCAGCCAAGGGGGCCTCCATCATCGGGTATTCGAAAAGTCGAAATTCCACTTGCGTGCCATCGGGTGCCGGCAATACGATACGGGTTTGCGACTGCATATCGGTAGATACAAACGATTGAAACAGTTGGAAGCGATTGACATCCAATTGCGCTAACAGATAATCGCTAGGGACAATCTTACGTTCGCCGGGTGCCGCCACTGTTTTGTTGTCGCTGAGGGTCCAGAATGATTCGGGAGTACCTGCCATAGCCTGATACGAAAGGGCTACGAGTAGAAAAGTGTAGAGTTTTTTCATGCCTACTGAGAGGGGGTTATTATATGAATTTATTTTTCGAAAGCTTTTTTGTGGAAATTGACATCATCTTGTGCATAGCAACAATAGATGGTTTTATCGCCATACGGCATAGGTTGCATAAAGTAGGTTTTGTTATCAAAACGAACCATAACCTTAACGCCATTTTCATCGCACTCAAGGCGGGCGGTGTTAAGTCCATTTTCGGCAGTACGCGCCTTGAAGGTCATCAGCATAGGGTATTTGGCTTGCAAGGCTGAGTCCATAGTTTCGACTCTTTGAATCAGAAATTCTTTACATTGAATGGTTTCGTTGATAAACACAGGCACTGTTACACGGGTATTACTATCTGTGTAAGAGACTTTATGCAGAAAATTCATCCAAGCCGAATCTATTGTGCTTACCAAACGATAGGCAGCAGGTTGCGGAAAATTCGTAGGAAAAGAAAAACCCTTGGGAGTAGATAAAAACCAAGCGGGCTGCGAACCGGTTACATCACATAAACGAAAAGTAGCTGCAGGATTATATTGGGTTGTCCGTTGCACCTCTTGCTTAGGCTTTTCTGGGGCCTTCGCTTTCTTTTTTCGGTCGTGGCGTGCCGACAAGATGCCTACGGATAACACAAGGGCAGATATCAAAATCAAGTTCTTTTTCATGCCCTAAAGATAGATGGACTCAGTGGAAATCGGTAAAAATTGCGGTAAATCTTGCGATTTCTCGTGGCTTAGTAAATACATGCCAACTACCCTTGTAGGCCACCTCATAAGGCACCAGATATTGAGCCGTTTTTTTGAGCTTCACCTTCATTTCCACGTCAAAATCGTAAATCCAAGTTCGAAACGAGAGCGAATAATCGCGGGCCATAATGGTAAAATCACTCACTCGGAACCAAGTCTTTAGTTCATTAATCACCACCTGATTTTTGTATTGAGGTTTAGGGTGTGCCGTAAATACGTAGCAGCTATCGCCATTGTACACAGTTCGACTGAGGTAAAAATTATATTTACTGAAATAAGGCGCTTCAAAAATCGCCACATTTTCGCCAATACCCGGAATGCCGGTAATACGACGACCGGGATTAAAAATCAATATCCGCAACTGCTCTTCGTACTTTGTTGTACCTGTAAATGTGGTTTGTGCCACAATATTATTTTCGTTACAAATACTGCCATGGGTAAAAAAAAGATGATCGTATAAGCCCGCTGTCCGGTAACGATATTGACGATCTTTTTTAAAAAAATCGCCGCTTACTTTTTCCTGCTCTACAA
>JBEISB010000184.1:0-4182 GCA_040375635.1 Chitinophagaceae bacterium
ACAAATTGCCAATACTCAACGAATAGGTATTGCCATTTTTATTTAAGGCATATGGATATTTCTTACCCGACGAGTCTACCACTTCAAGATTCACATCCGGGAAATTAATCAACTCATAATTCTCATTGTATAATTCGCCATCAAATTGAATCGATTCGCTTTCTGTAAAGACAGATTTTCCTGTAGAAATCCGAAACGTTTTTTGATCGTGCTTCACCGAAAGAAATTGAGCCGTTTTCAAGAGATATTCGTCTACCAAATTATGATTCTTGTGCTCATTATAATCGTATAAACGCCAGCGCCAAATCCCCTCACCGGCTAATACCCCTACTCTTCCATTGCTATTTTGTTGCATAACCCAAAGAGGGAATTGGGGGCTAACACCACCAATACGCTGAGTGGCCAGGACTTGCGCATTAGACCCACTGCTAAAATCGCCGAAGGGTGTCGAAAGAGGCGGAAGGGAGCTCATACCAAATCCGCCCCCCATTGTGAAATAAGAAAAATCTTTGTTGATGATGGCCTGGACATCATTGGCAGAAGCGGCTCTGCTAGTAATCTGCATAGCCGTTTGTACCTGATTAAAAGCCGGTAATAACGTTTGACTCCCGGTGATAAACCATAATGAAATTCCTGTCTTCTTAGCCTGATCAATCAATCCACTCACACTATATTTTGATGAGGGCAGATTATGTAATATAATAAGGTTATAGTTATTAATATCAGTCGGAATTCTGTCGGCAGTGGCAACACTAAGGGCAAAATTCTTATTCTTACTCAGGGCATCTCGCAAAGCAAAAATGTCTGGATGAGGGGCATTCGCAAGTACAAGTATTTTTTGCTTACTATCGATTACCTCTACATAAATCTCTTGGACATTGTTCTGCACATTCGATTCGCCTTCAACCCGCGAAACGCTGACTGTAAAATGCTGAACACCAGCCATATTAGCCTCTAACACGGTTTCTACAGAACGTGAAAAACGATCGCTACTCACCTCTATATTTTGAGAGGTAACCATACGATGTTGGTTATGACTATACACAGACACGTTAACCATTTCCCCCTTGCAGGCATAAGCCGCCATATCCGTGCGTAGGCTAAATTGATCGCCCAAATAAACAAGTTTATTGGCAAACACTCTAGCTATCGTAGCATCACGCTGTAAGGTCGTATCGCCCAAACCAATGGTATACAGAGCTCCCTTATATGGTACTTGTAATGATAATGGCGATATCCCTTTATTGACAATACCATCACCCGCAATCAAAACAGCGCCTAAGTTTTCATTCTCTAAGGTCGTCATCACCATTTCGAGCGAAGACGTAAGGTCTGTACTTTGATCCGTATAGTTGTAATGGATGGAATCACTCAAATGATCACCATACGCAAATTCTTTTACGATGTATTCATCGCGCAACTCATTCAATAATTTAGAAACCGATTGACGGTAAGCTGCACTATCTGTTTTCGTAAAGGCTTTTTTGAGGGATGCAGAGTTGTCTTGCATAAATACCAATACGGGCTTCTCTTCGTGATGCTTCACCCTTTTTAATAGGGGTGATAGCAACAAAAACGACAATACAAATCCAATCAAAAAACGACAAGCCATCAAGAGATAGCGCCATCGTGCGTCAGCAAATTCAGAAGCTGTTTTTCGGTAAAGAAGAAAGGTGAAGACCAGTCCGGTAAACAGACAAAAGATGAGGTACCAAGAAGGGTAAGCTAGTGTGAAACTCAAACCAAAAAATAAGGTTACAAATATAAGGCGTGAAGGTATATGAAGGTCAAGTTAAAACAAACCCAAAACTAGTTCTCTCACAACAACATTAGGCATTATCTGTATCATTCAACATTTGCCACAACTTGTCTTTCAGCGTAACAATGCCTTGTTGGGTAAGCGACGAAAAGAAGTGAGGTACAATTCCTTTTGGGAACTCTTTCGTGATTTCTGCCTTCAGTTCGTCATCAAGCATATCGCTCTTACTGATGGCTACCAACATTTTTTTATCGAGCAGTTCTGCATTGTATTGCTCGAGTTCACTCATGAGAATTTCGTATTCTTTTCTGTGGTCTTTGCTATCGGCTGGAATGAGCATCAATAGCACCGGATTTCGCTCGATATGCCGCAGGAAGCGATGTCCGAGTCCACGCCCCTCCGCCGCACCTTCGATAATCCCAGGCAAATCGGCTACACAAAACGAATACTTATCTTTATACGCAACGATACCTAAATTAGGGGTGATGGTCGTAAAGGCATAATCGGCAATCTTTGGTTTTGCGGCACTGATAACCGACAGCAGGGTCGACTTTCCGGCATTAGGAAACCCAACCAAACCTACATCGGCCAAAATTTTTAATTCTACAACCTTCCAACCTTCTTGTCCGGGTTCGCCGGGCTGCGCATAATCGGGTGCCTGATGTGTTGGTGTGGCAAAATTGCCATTCCCTAAACCGCCTCGTCCACCGGGTATCCAAACGACTTCTTGTCCGTGTTCGAGAATCTCTACTTCCACTTCACCCGTTTCATCGTCTTTGCCCACGGTTCCGAGTGGGACTTCAATAATAATGTCCTTGCCCATGCGACCGGAACTATTATTTTTACTACCTCGGTCGCCATCTTCTGCCAACAGATTTTTATGATAACGGAGATGAAGTAAGGTCCACATATTTTTATTCCCCCTCAGGATAATATGTCCACCCCTACCCCCATTACCACCATCCGGACCGCCATTGGGTCTGAATTTTTCGCGCAGGAAATGTACGCAACCTGCCCCACCGTGACCGGAATGACAGAATACACGGATGTAATCAATAAAATTATCAGCTTGCATGGTAGATACCGCCGTAAAGTAGCGGAAAACTTAGTCTAATGAATCGATCTGATGACAAAGAGAAGCAAATATCTCATCGACATTGCCTTCGCCCTTCACTTCAACCAATTTGTTGTGATCTTTATAGTAATCAGCCACTGGAGAAGTTTTGGCGTGATATTCAGTAATACGTTTCATAATAACCTCCTCATTATCATCGCTGCGCCCAGACGATTCGCCACGGCTGATGAGTCGAGACTTTAACTCTTGCTCACTCACGACCAAGCTAAGCACAATACTGATGGGCATATTTTTGAACTCAAGTAAGTTATCGAGTGCCTGAGCCTGGGCTACCGTGCGTGGAAACCCGTCGAAAATAAAGCCGTTGCCTTCATGATGTTCGTCTAAACGAGCACTGATCATGCCAATCACCACCTCATCTGGCACCAACATGCCCTGATCCATAAATTTGCGTGCCTCAACACCAAGGGGTGTCTCATTAGCCACTTCAGCACGCAAGATATCGCCAGTGGATATATGAACGAGTTTGTATTGTTCGATAATTTTGGTTGACTGTGTTCCCTTTCCGCTGCCGGGAGGCCCAAACAAGACAAGATTAAGCATAATGAAGGTAAAATTGAGGTGCAAATATAGACAAGAAAGTGGTATGCCAAAACCGTAACAAAAAAGGCAACCCGAACTGAGTTGCCATTTTCTTTTTAGAGAGCCTTTGATGGGAATTGAACCCATGACCTCTTCCTTACCAAGGAAGTGCTCTACCACTGAGCCACAAAGGCTAATAAGAAGTTTAAAATTCCGGATGATACCCGAAAAAACAAAGAGCGGAAGAACAGAATCGAACTGTCGTCATCAGCTTGGAAGGCTGAGGTAATAGCCACTATACGACTTCCGCAAAGATTTCAAACAAACTCTTTTTAAAACAAGTTACCTTATTCTGAACTGAATGTGTGGGCAGTGATGGATTCGAACCACCGTAAGCTGACGCTAACAGATTTACAGTCTGTCTCCTTTAGCCACTCGGACAACTACCCCCCTTATCATGAAAACATGATGAGCCGCTTGTCGGACTCGAACCAACGACCTGCTGATTACAAATCAGCTGCTCTACCAACTGAGCTAAAGCGGCTTAAAAAATTAAATATAAGTTTCAGAATGATAATATCACGTTTTTGTTCTTGATGAATCGAAACGACTTCTAAATAAAGATCTGTTTGTTTTTTATTGGACTGCAAATGTCTATACGGATTTTAATTTTGCAAATATTTCTTTCTTTTTTTCTGAAAAGAAAAATAACATTTCTGTAGAGCCTCCTATTTACATATACTTTCGAGAAAATATTTTTTTTGAT
>JBEISB010000022.1:0-16904 GCA_040375635.1 Chitinophagaceae bacterium
CCTTGGTGTTTATCTTGTTTTCGATTGTCTTTTGGGCCTTCTTCGAACAAAGTGGCGGATCCTTAAGTTTGTTTGCCCTCAATAACTTAAAACATGATTTATTAGGCGTGAACATCAATCCTAATATGGTAAATAATTCGTCGAATACGATTTTCGTCATTGTGCTAAGTCCGCTCATTGGACTCGTTTGGGTATGGTTAAGTGGTAGACGCATGGAGCCTAATACAATCATTAAATTTGGCTTGGGCTTTCTGTTTTTATCGGCCTCTTTTTACATTTTGTATGCTACCCGTTTTTTCGCCAATGAGCAAGGCATCACATCCCTCAACATTTTTACCTTGGCTTATTTGGTGATGACTTTCGGTGAACTTTGTCTTTCCCCGATAGGATTGTCTATCATGACCAAACTGGCGCCAAAACCCTTATGGGGCGTAATGATGGGATTATGGTTTTTAGCTAGCGCTTATGGACAGTATGTTGCTGGCTTATTAGGCGCAGGTATGGCCACTGCCGACGAACATGCTCCTGCAACTATAAAACTGCTCTCGTACACAGCAGGGTATAAGCATTTAGCATTGTATGCCTTGATTTGTGGAGCCGTTTTACTTTTGCTATCTCCATGGATTAAGAAACTCATGCATGATGTAAAATAAGCAGGTTATGTAGGCGTTACCTGTTTGATGGAGAGCCCTACGAACTTAAAATCCTTACTCTATTCTATGCATTCGTTGCTTTACGTCATGTATTGGACAGGGTTATTTTTGGGGTTTATCGTGTATCGTTTCAATCGGGACAATGATTCGTGAATTAATTGAATAATGCTAATATTGTAACAAGAATAATTTTATGAAAAGTTTCATTATCGGATGGCTTTGTCTATTCACTCTTTCTGCCTCAGCGCAAAAATCGGCTAGTACCTTGGTGCAAGAAATAAACGCTACAATCCAGCAATATAGTGCCGATATTAAAACCCCATTTCACCTGTTCGAAACCATTGGCACGATGGAGCAAGCCCAAAACACTTTCTCTTCGTTGCGCATGAAACCGGGAGAATTGCAATCCATCGATGTAAAACCTTCTGCCTTGGGATTTACGGTTACTATTCGTTGTGGCGAAAATGGTCATTGCCTTACCTTACTTAAATATGATACCTTAAGTACGCCTATGCCTTCTACCGCTTTCTTTTTTACCGAAGCCAGTGCCGCCAATACATTTGCCATAACCCTTCGCGATTTGGGTAAGGCACTCAATAAAGAAGCACTTCCGGTAAACCTCGACCTCATAAAGGTTAATAACGCAAACGAGAAACAAGCCCCCCCCGCTGCCAAAACAAACACGCATGCCACGGCACAAAAACAGAATGATGATGATATTGATGAACCAGAAGAACCCGTAAGTAAAGCACCGGTAACTCACGCGCAACATACCGTTAAGACCAAGGCTAATGCTAAGGTTGAAGAAGAAGATAAGGATGATGAAGAGGCAGAGCCTGTAAAAAAGACAAGTCGAGCGACAACCAAAACAAAGGCAGCCAAAGATGAAGAGGATGATGTAACAGAAAAAGACGATCAACTGAATATAAAAGTTACTTCTGCAGATAATCTACCTACTGAGCCGACCTGCCGGCAACTATTATCCGTTATTCAGTCCGGCAAACAATCCGGATTCAAGGATATTGAAGGAAAAGAAACAAATGCTGAAAAGAAAATCAACGAAAGTAAGTTGAAACTCAGGGGAGCCAAACGAAATTACCTGAGTTGGTATCGAAACAAAAGAGCGTTTTTAGCCGAATACAAAACATCCAACGACAATGCATTGATTATTGAAGAATTTGACAAATTACAAACCGAATTAGAAGATTGTTTAGAAGGAAGTTGGGAAGATACAGACCATTCAAGCGATGATATGTATGCGAATAGTAAAGAAGAAGTGAAGGATGTAGAATATGCCAGCACTGCCGATCCGTTAGCGCCCCATTTGCGCATTCTCATTCATTCGGAGGGCGACAGACATACCTTATTTATCCGCATTCAATAATGAATCTACCGAACACAAAACGCATCCATGCCACCATCATCACTATTGGAGATGAGTTGCTCATTGGACAAACCATAGACACCAACTCAGCATGGATTGCCACCAAACTCAACGAAATCGGCATTCATGTACAACGTCGAATTGCAGTGGGTGATGTGAAAGAAGATATCGAATCTGCCTTAACAGAAGAAAGCCAACGTTGCCAACTTATGATTATTACGGGTGGCTTGGGACCTACAGCCGATGATATCACCAAACCTTTATTGTGCGAATACTTTGATGGGCAGCTAGTTGAGAATCAGGAAGTATTAGCCCATGTAAAATCGATTTTCGAAAAGAGAAATCGACCAATGCTCGAAAGTAATCTGAAGCAGGCGCTCGTTCCGAATACCTGCACTGTGCTCTTTAACGAAGCCGGTACTGCACCCGGTATGTGGTTCGAAAAAAACGAGGTTGTGTTTATATCATTACCAGGCGTACCTTTTGAGATGGAGCATATTATGACTGCCCACGCATTACCAAAACTAAAAACGCATTTTGTAACACCCGAAATCTATCACCGCACGCTAGTCACCGCAGGCGAAGGAGAAAGCTTTATTGCCAATCGCTTGGTGCATTTTGAAAACCAATTACCCGATACCATCAAACTTGCCTATTTGCCTAAACTAGGGGTCGTAAAGTTGAGGTTGACTTCTCATGTATGTACGGCGAAGGAAATCGATCAGTGGTTTCAGCAACTACAATCTATATTGGCTGATATCATGATTGCCGCAGAAGATGTTGAATTAGAAGAGGTTGTATTCAATCTCTTACAAAGCCGGAAGGCCAACTTGTCGATTGCAGAAAGTTGTACGGGGGGACTGCTCTCTGCTGCGATTACCGGCATAAAAGGGGCATCCAACATTTTTACAGCCGGCATAATTCCCTATGCTACAAACATGAAGGTGAATTTATTGGATATCCCAGCCGAACGGATTGAGCAATATGGGGTAATCAGTGCAGAGACAGCCGAAGCCATGGCTAAAAACTGTCTCCATAAAACACAATCTACTTATGCCTTGTCGGTTAGCGGTCATCTCGAAAAACAAAAAGACGAAACTTTTGTTTGGATAGGCTTAGCCGATCAACATCGTTGTATTTCTTATAAGGTACCTGTTTATTATGGCCGCAAAAAAAATGCAGTATTCGTAGTGAATACTGCATTTAATCTATTACGGAAATTTATACTGAACGATTAGTATTTCGTAAGCTTTACTTTTTGTGATTGTTCCCCATCGTTCAATTCTAGCATATACATGCCTGCAGGTAATGACATAAGGTTTAAAGCTAATCTGGTTTTTCCAGCGCTAACAGGAATACGAGATTCTTTTAGCTTTTGACCGCTAATACTGAAAATACTGTAATGCATAACCTTATTGCTATTGGCATTAATCTCTAACGTATAGTTACCATCAGAAGGATTTGGATATACCAATACCGACTGACCTGTAAGCGGCTGAAGACCTAATGGCCAAGCATCTTTCAGCATCAGGTTAATATTATCAATAAATAAGTTGTTGCCTTGAGCATTGGTTGCCTTAAAGCGAACAAAAATCTTCTTGCCTTCGTAAGCTGTCAAATCGATACGATCGTTTCTCCACTGGGTGGTTAATGTTGGTGAGAAGATGGTATTCATCATACCTGCCGTAGCGAGCGGAGCCCCTCCTTTATTATAACCCGCCGGTGCAAAATTGATAGCACAATCTTCAGAAACCAATAATTCTAAAGAATCAAAATCTTTAGGACCATAGGCATGAGAAAGGTCGAACGTTAAAAACACAGAATCTGAGGTAACACCCGTAAGGTCGTACTGTACTGTTTCTAATTCATCTACCGCCTTTACTTTGTTATAGTTGAAGAAATCCATATAAGCTGCATGAGAGTTAAATCCTGTAGGATCTACCAAACATAAGGTCTTCTGCCATTTTACATTCGTATCTGGATCCATCACTCTCCAACCTGTAGGCGGGAACAAGGGGCCTTCAAAATCTTCGATATATGGCACGGTTACGGTCGTTGGAATACTCACCGTCATGGTAGCGGTAGAGGTGTCATTATTGGTGATGATATCGGTGTATTTGCTCGACCAAGTGGTAACTGTATACACACCTGGCAAGGCCATATTTACGGTTGTAGCGAAAGTAAAAATCAAGGAGTCGCCAATAGCCAACGGACCGGGCATCACATCAGATACTACCGGTGCTGCATTCACCTTATAGTAAACATTTAAATTGGTTAGCGGTCGTAATCCAAGGTTTTTGATTTTCATTTTGATCGATACTGGTGAAGTTGTAGCACAAGTATAGGCTTCGGTTGCCGGTAATACGGTAGCCATATTATAGGCATCGTCTACACAATTAACATTACCTGGTAATTTTTGATACGCAATAGATCGTAATCCTCTAGCTCCGGTGAGGGTATTGTTTGCCGACACCGCGAAGTAAAACGTATCTACAGTATTCACACCTGTAGTAAGATAGTAGTCAGTACTCGCCGTAGTAGCAATTAAGGTCATGTAATTAGGTCCTGCACTATTAGGCCCCATCATATAGATGTTATAACTGTTGGCGTTATTTACGGGATCCCATTTCAAATGAAGGGTAGTTCCGCAAGCGGTATCCACCGTAAGATTTTTAGTAACATCAAAGGCTGAGAATAAGGTATCGTTAATATCTGAATATACCCCGCGAGAAATACGCATCATCATTTTACCCGAATTGAGGGTTGGCGGAACCGACCAATCATAGTAGCGCTGTGTTCCAGGAATCGTTGACGATATCGTATTCCATGAGGCCCCTGCATTATCAGAATATTCTAATTGAAAATCACCTGCATCCGAAAAAGCATCCCAACGAATTCTCTCGGTAAGACCATTGGCAAACGACTCACCTCCTTGCGGATAGGTAAGCGTAATACTATCCTTAATAAATTCATAGGTAAGGACAAATTTCTGCGGCCCCAAAGGAACATCCATACCTGTAACGGTTAAGATACATAAACCGGTATTCAGCGAATCGAGGGTTATTTGCTCTACATTATTTAATACATCAACCCCTCTTACAGCCGGCGCACTCAAGGCAGCAACTGTTGGTGTATTATCTAGCACCCAAGGGTCGATTACATTTCCAGAAGGCTCTTGCATTTGTAAACTCAAATCGTTTACTAAAGACACAGCACTAGCAGGATTCCCCTCAAAGTCGTTCCAATACAACATCACCTTCATTTGCTTGGTATTTGGTGGAACTACGATATAAAAGTCTTTGCTTGTAAAATTATCAACAGAATCAATAAAATACTGATTGTTGCTCAGGGCTTTGAAGGCACGGCGTGCGTTGATTCTTCCATAACCATAAATAAAGTCAGGACCTGGATTTCCAAGATCATCGGCCGTATTCATAACTAGGGCTTTCATCAATGCACTGTAAGGGTCTTGACCGCCGTTGGTTGAGCGATACGCTTGCCATAAACTGGCTAAGGTTCCAGAAACACCCGGACAAGCCATAGAAGTTCCCGTAAAGGTATCATAGGCATTATCGGGTTGCGTAGAGTAGACATTGGTACCAACCGCCACAATTTCAGGCTTAATACGACCATCTTCTGATGGACCACGACTAGAAGATGGAGCAATTACATCAGCATTGGTAACATTACCCACAGTAATTACATTTTTACCCGCTTTGTATCCTCCTGTGATGGTATAAAAACCTTGGGGTACGCCTCCACAGGCCCCACCACCACTATTCCCAGCGGAATGCACACTCATCAAGGAGAAACGCGAATTAATTAAATGATCGGCATCTTGCGCATCACTGTTATATCCAACGTTACAACCCTGTCCTAGAGAGTTTGACGTTAATCGAACATCTATTGTGTTATAATCGATAGGCGCATTGAATAAATTATCATAATCAGAATAAACATGTAAGTTAGCGCCGCGAGCATTTCCTGAAGTAAGCGGGTCGAAATTACCGCCACCGGCCACAATACCGCAAACATGATCAGCATGTGTACCTGAATTGCTAGCAGTATGATTAGTTATTCTTCCTTGAAAATCAATATGGGGTCCAATTTGCCCATCATCCCCAACAGAAACCGAAATACCATTTCCATTGTAATGTAATCCTGTAGTAAAGGCTTGGTCGATCGTATTTACACGATGATTAGTTCTTTCTGTTAGATTTTCGTATTCGACAGGAGCCGATGGGGTTTCAATATATTGCACATACGGCAAATTAGCCAACGCTTGTATGTCTGTTTCGGGCAATTCAATAATAGCTCGACCCGTGGGTGTCCATTTTACAAAACGGATGGCTGGGTTTTCGAAAACCGGCGTTGTTCCCTTGGGATAGATTCCTGCCTGAAAATGGCACAATACTTCGATACGATTATTTCCTTTCTCCATCCAAGAAGGGAAAGGACGTTGTAATAATTTCGGTGAAACTTTATACTTCGCTTCGTAAGGCAGAATACTACGAACATCAAATTGAGCCAAAGTATTGATGGCGCAATTGTTTGGAACAGCAGCCAAAAATGCGAACTTGGGTAAATACTCCCCAAACTGAATGCCGGTCTTTTGGGTGATAGCCTGTCGTTGCGCCGGGGTTGTTGTATGCGAAAATTGAAGGATACAATAGGTTTTATTCCCATATTGATAAGGTAACCAATCGGCTACCGAAGTTATTTTATTTACATTTTCTTCCGGTACAAATTCGCCAGATTTCATTGATAGTTTCTGGGCATTGAGATTTAGACTTAAAAATGCGAGCGCTGCAAAGGCAAGTTGTTTCATACGTAAGTTTAAAGAGGGCTAAAAGTAGAGAGAAAATCTGAAACTATCAAGTTTCCTTGATGCGAAATAAGACTTTACGTTACGAAAATGAGAAGCTTTGGTCTTGAAGGGCTCCGTTATAGATTTTTGCGGCTCTGTTCATGAATCATAGCATGCAGTCTGAAACAAACAAGAAAATAGCGTCTGTGAATTGTTTTTTTTACCTTCATCCCATGAAAAAAATTCTCATTCTTGTCTTAGGTGTGTTTTCGATAGTTTCACTTTTCGCAAAAGATAAATATCCTGTCGATTCGAGCCTGTTTTCGCAGTATCAATATCGCTGTATTGGCCCCTATCGGGGAGGCCGAGCCAGCGGGGTTTGTGGCGATTATAAAAACAAACAGGTGTTTTACATGGGAGCAACGGGGGGAGGCGTTTGGCAAACCCGCGATGGTGGTAACAATTGGAAAAATATTTCTGATAAATATTTTGGCGGGAGTATCGGTAGTATAGAATGCAGTACCACAAATCCTTACTTGATCTATGTGGGCGCTGGCGAAAATACCTTACGGGGCAATGTAAGCGAAGGAAATGGGATGTGGAAGTCGACCGATGGGGGCAAACATTGGCTGCATATTGGTTTAGAAGATACTCGGCATATCACCAAAATCCTTATAGATCCCGCGCATAACGAAACTGTTTATTGTGCCGCGATTGGACACCTATTTGGTGCAAATGAAGAAAGAGGTGTGTTTAAAACTACCGATGGGGGTAAGTCGTGGCGGAAAATACTCTTTGTAAACGACGAGACAGGTGCTGTTGATATGGCCATGGATCCTTCAAATCCTAATACAATCTATGCCAGCACCTGGAAAATTAAACGTACGCCCTACTCCTTAGAAAGTGGCGGCGAGGGTAGTGCCTTGTGGAAGACGATAGATGGCGGCGAACATTGGACAAAAATTTCTGATAACAAAGGATTTTCCAAAGATACACTCGGCATCATTGGCATAGCGGTTTGTCCTTCGAATAGTGATAAGATTTACGCCATCGTAGAGAGTAAATCGGGTGGTTTATATGTGAGTAATAATGGAGGCGAAAGCTGGGTGAAACAAAATGATGAGAGCAAAATCAGACAAAGGGCTTGGTATTTCAGTAAGATTACGGTTGACCCCAAAAATGAAAATATCTTGTATATCTGTAATGTAGAATTTCATAAGAGTACCGATGGCGGTAAAACGTTTCAAGATATAGGTACTCCGCATGGCGATCATCATAACCTCTGGATAGATCCTGAGGACCCAAAACGCATGGCGATTGCAGATGATGGAGGGGTTCAGATTAGTTTTGATGGCGCTCAAAATTGGTCGGGTTATCACAATCAACCTACCGCTCAATTTTACCGGGTAACTACCGATACCCATTTCCCCTACCGTGTTTTAGGCTGTCAGCAAGATAATAGTAGTGTGAGGATTTTGAGTAGGACCTATGATGGTAGTATTGGTAATCAAGATTGGAGCAGCACGGCCGGTTTTGAAAGTGGCTTTATTGCCGTAGACCCTCTAGATGATGATATCGTTTACGGCGGTAATTATGGTGGTTACATTTCGCGATTAAATCATAGAACGGGCGAAAGACGAACCGTGAGTGTATATCCGGTTTCTCCCATTGGGGAAGGCGCCGATACCCTCACCTATCGCTTTCAATGGAATTTTCCACTGTTCTTCTCGCCACATAACCCCAAAAGATTGTATGCCGCAGGGAATCAACTTTTTGTAACCGAAAATGAGGGACAAAGTTGGCAATCGATTTCACCCGATTTAACCACCAATGATAAGTCGAAGCAGGCCCCGAGTGGTGGAGTTATTACGAAAGATAATACAGGCGTAGAGTACTATTGTACCATTTTTGCTGCCGCTGAAAGTCCGGTTCAGAAAGACTTGCTATGGTGTGGCAGCGACGATGGACTTCTGCATATCAGTAAAGATGCCGGTTTGCATTGGGATTTGGTGAATCCGAAAGGCATGCCTCAATGGATGATGATCAATTGTATCGAACCCTCTCCATTTGATGCCGGAACTTGTTATGTAGTAGGCACCCGTTACAAACTCGACGACGAAACCCCTTACATATATAGAACAAGAGATTTCGGAAAAAGCTGGCAAAAAATCACCAATGGTTTACCTACGGATGATTTTGCCCGTTGTCTCCGAGCCGATACTCGCCAGAAAGGCATCTTGTATGCAGGTACCGAGCACGGCCTCTATGTGAGTAAAGATGATGGCACCCATTGGTTACCCTTACAAATCAATCTGCCGCAAGTACCGATTACTGATCTTTGTATTAAAGAAGATGATTTGGTGGTGGCCACGCAGGGACGGGCTTTCTGGATTTTAGATAACCTAAGTTTCCTCCGACAAATCCTACAAAGTGAAAATGATAACACCGACCCAATCGCCGAAAAACCTTTTCGATTGTATGATCCTGCGCCTTGTTACAGAATGGATGGATGGCAAAATAAAGAACCTAAAAATGAAGGACTCAACCCAGCGCCGGGCATCCGTCTTGATTATTGGGTAAGGAATATTCATGACACCGACAAAGTATCAATACGATTTTATACGGAGAAAGATAGTTTGTTACAGACTTTTACGAATACAGATAAAGACAATAAACTAAGTATCGAAAAAGGCATGAATACGTGCAATTGGAACTTAGAGGTGAAAGGAGTAGAAAAAATCGATGGCATGATTTTATGGAACGGCAATATTGGATCTTACGAAATCCCGCCCGGAGTCTATAAGGCTGTGTTGAAAATCAATGCTGATTCGACGAGCTGCCGATTTACGGTTTTAAAAGATCCGAATTATAAGATTAGCGATGCCGATTATCAAGCTCAATTTGCATTCTTGAATCAAATTCGAAATAAATTCAAAGAAACGCAGTCGACAATTAAAAATATTCGCCTGGTAAAAAATCAAATCAATTCACTGAAAGATAAATTAGGCGAACAATATCCAGCAACATTAGATAGCCTAGGAAAAATCATCAGTAAAAAACTAAGCCATATTGAAGATCATCTCTATCAAACCCATGCCAAAAGCGGTCAAGATGTGCTGAATTACCCCATTCGACTCAACGACAAACTATCAGGCATTTTTGACGCTGCTAACCAACATACGGCCCCTAGCCGGCAAGCCCGAGATGCCTTTCAAGAAATTGGTCAAAAAATAGACAAAGAGATAAGCGATTTTCAAGAAGTATGGCAGCACGAAATTGCGGACTTCAACCGCTTGGTCAATGAAAATAAAATTGGCTATCTCTTATTGCCTGCTGAAAAAGAATAAAAAAAACGGGCTCATTGCTGGGCCCGTCTTTCTACTAAAACAAAAACGACTTGATTAGGGGTATTAAAAAAATTACGGCTACTTTTTGTCAGGAATCCAAAGGTAATGGAGAGGGTCTTACGTAATAGAGGAAATTGACAGTTATGTCGTTTTAGTTTGTAGTTATGTCGTTTGGGTTTGTAGTTTGGTAATTAGCTACAAAATAAAATGCTCAAAAACTTCTTTTTTTCGACTGGGGGAGATGGGGATTTCAGAATGATCGCACATAATTAAGTCGTTGCTTCTAGACCGAAGCATACTCTGCACATAACGCAAATTCACGATATGCGAATGGTGAACGCGTAAGAAAAAGCTTGCCGGTAAGCGGTCATCAAACTCTTTTAGGTTTTTGGAGGAAATGAAGGTCCTTCCATCCGCACAATATACATGCGTATAACTCCCTTTGGCTTCTAAGCGTATAATTAATTCTAGCTGAATAAAATCGATTTGCTCCTTTCCCGGTATGGCCAATAATTGCTCCGGCTCCGTGGTGGGCAGACTTGGCTCTCGCTTCGACTTATCCATTATCCTTTTTTCAATTCGCTGCACAACACTAATTAACTCGCTAATAATGACAGGCTTAAGTAAGTATCCTTGAACAGCATGTTTAAGCGCTTGCAGGGCATATTTTTCGAAGGCTGTAACCATCACCACATTCAATCGATCATCCCAAACCGAATCGAGTAATTCAAATCCATTTTGATTATGGAGTTCTACATCCAAAAATAAAAGTTCAGGTCTGAGATGAATCATAGCCTCCAAACCCTCATGTAAACTGGTTGCGCTGCCAACAATTTCAATAGAGGGACAATAGCGAGCGGTAAGATTGACAAGCAAATCAACATTGGGCTGCTCATCATCGATAATCAGGGTTTGAATCATACAACAATTAAAAGTAAGGAAGTCTGTGAATAGAAAAACATTTGCACAGAAATTTTATTTTGATTCTTGTATACCTCCAAAATGCTAACAATTCTCTGAATCTTGATTAAAAAATTGGAGTCACCCCATTCAGCACCTACTTTTGCCGCCTTTATGAGGATTGCTGTCAACACCCGATTTCTGCTCAAAGGCAAGCTAGAAGGCATAGGCTGGTTTACCAACGAAATTATCAAGCGAGTGGTATTGGCACATCCCGAGCACGAATTCATTTTTCTGTTTGACCGGCCTTATGACCCTCAATTTATTTTTGCCCCCAATGTAATTCCGGTGGTGATAGCCCCGCCAGCAAGGCACCCCATCTTGTGGTATATTTGGTTTGAGTGGTCGGTAAAACGAGCATTGCGTAAGTATAAAGCCGATGTGTTTGTATCTACCGATGGCTTTCTATCTTTATCTACCCCTACCCCTACACTGCTGGTAGTGCATGATTTGGCCTTTGAGCATTATCCCGAACATCTCCCGTTTAAATTTAGATACTATCTGCGCCGCTTTACCCCCAAGTTTGTAAAACAAGCCAAGGAGGTGGTTACTGTATCCAGCTACTCGAAACAAGATATCATAGACACCTATCATACAGAAGCCAATAAAATAAGTGTCGTGTACAATGGGGCTCATGACTTATACCGTCCTCTGCGATTTGAAGAAAAGCAAGACATTCAAGTAAAATATGCTGGCGGTTGCGAGTATTTTGTCTTTGCCGGAGCCATTCATCCCCGAAAAAATGTCATCCGATTGCTACAGGCCTTTGCCATTTTTAAACGCAAACAGCGAAGTCATATGAAACTACTGATTATTGGCCGTTTTGCGTGGAATGCCGATACCATTCGTTTGGCTTTTGAGCAGCACCCATATAAAGACGATGTTGTTCATTACGATTATATGCAGGTAGATGAATTGCGACAGGTGATAGGAGCCGCCTACGCCCTTACCTTTGTATCGCTGTTTGAAGGATTTGGGATTCCGATTTTAGAAGCGATGAAATGCGGTGTGCCCGGAATCGTATCTAATACCAGTTCGATGCCCGAAGTGGCCGGGGATGCTGCTTTATTGGTAAATCCCTTCGACGAAGCAGACATTGCCCGAGCTATGTCGGTTATATATAAAGATGAAAATCTACGAAAGCAATTGGCCGAAGCTGCGATTCGACAAGCAACAAAGTTTAGTTGGGATGAAAGTGCGCTTGCCTTCTATCCAATCATTGAAAAAATATCAAGAAAAAAAACCTAGACAAACCGCCTTCGCTTACATTTGAGGTTCTTAACTTTCTACCATGGCAGCTCAAACGGCCTCCTATAATATTAAAATCCAACAATTCGAAGGTCCATTCGATCTTCTGTTGTTTTTTATTGAGCGAGATGAAATCGACATTCAAGACATTCCCATCTTTACGATTACCGAGGAGTTTTTATCGTATATCCGCCATCTCGAAGAATTAAATATTGAATTGGCCAGCGAGTTTATCTTGTTTGCCTCTACCCTTATTCGTATCAAGGCCAAGATGCTCATTCCCCGCAAGGAGATTGATGAATTTGGCAATGAAATTGATCCACGGAAAGAACTTATCGACAAGATTCTCGAATACAAGCGCTATAAAGAATCGGCAGAAGTAATGAAAACCCTTGAAGCCGAAAGGATGCTGCAATTCGCCAGAGGAAATGCAAGTCAGGATCTTAATGCCATTGGCGAAACGATGAGTGAAGGCACCGAAATACAATCGGTAAGTTTGTTTAAACTTTTTCAGAGCTACGAAAAAGTGATGAAGAAAATGCAAGACCGATTGGCCAAACCTCAGCATGTGGTGATCAAGTATAACTACACCATGGAAGGGCAACGGGATTTTCTGTTGGAATGGGCGCAAAGAGAAAAGAAAATCGCTTTCGAACGCGTCTTCCAATCTTGCGAAACCCGCATCCATGCCATATTTAACTTTTTAGGCATCTTAGAGCTTACCCAACAAAAATATCTCAGCATTTTAGTGGGAGAAGGACGTAATAATTTTATCTTAGAGTGGAATGCCGACCGTCAGGAGGAAGAGGTAGGTGTGATTTAGTTCGTTTTCTTCTGCGTCAAATCATCTTGAACTTTGTGTTTACAAACTTATCAGCAAAAAACAGATGATACCGCCTGCATATCCGAGTAAAGCCGCTAAGGTTATATGCTGCAGATACCAACGAAAGCTAATGTTTTCGATGCCCATTACAGCCACGCCGGCAGCAGAACCAATCAACAACAAACTTCCTCCAGTACCGGCCGCATAGGCTAACAAATGCCATAAGGAATCATTCGCTTGTATAGCTTGTAAGGAATACATGCCTTGCATAGCCGCTACCAAGGGTACATTATCAAACACCGCAGATAAGATACCAATGCCTGTAAATATGACGCGATGATCGGGAAATATCATCGATAATGACTGAGCACCGGCTAATAATAACCCTGAGGCCGAGAGGGCCGAAACGGCTAATAATATGCCCAAAAAAAAGAGTAAACTAGGCATATCGATGCGCTCAAGCGCCACGAATATAGCAGCCTTATCGAAGGTCTGCGTGGTTTGTCGACGATGCATCCATTCGCTGCATATCCATAATACAGACAATGCAAACAGCATCCCTAAAAAAGGGGGTAATCCGGTAAGTTGATGAAACAAAGGAACACTCAGCAATAATGATAATCCTAGCAATAGCATACGATTAGAGTGCTTATGGGAAATGGTTTCTGAAACAGATTGACCTTGAAGTACGAGAGTTCCCTTCCATGATTTGAGTATCCATAGATAAGGAATGAATACCGAAATCACCGAGGGTAAAAACACAAGCTTGATTAATGTCCACGGTTCTATTTGCTTCCCCATCCACAACATGGTAGTTGTCACATCGCCAATGGGACTCCAAGCGCCTCCCGCATTGGCTGCAATCACAATCATGCCCAAACAATACATTCTGTCATTGCGCTCCGGTAATAATCGCATAAGTACAGTTGCCATCACGATGGCGGTAGTTAGGTTATCGAGTAAGGCCGATAAAAAAAATGTAATCGCCGCAATCCATAACAAGAAATATGATTTTTGGGTCGTTCGAATGCATTCGGAGATTATAGCAAATCCATCATGCAGGTCGATAAGCTCGACGATCGTCATGGCCCCTAACAAAAAAAATAATATACCGGCGATTTCAGCAATATGGTGCATCAAAACCTCGTGCACAATCAGCGATGGCGAGAGTATTGCGTAGATTACCCAACAAGCCACACCCACAAATAAGGCAGAAGCCGCCTTATCTATTTTGATGCGTTGCTCAAAGATGATCATCAAGTACCCAGCAACAAAAAACAGTAGGATGAAGTAAAGCATATCCAAAGATAAGGGCATCTTAGTGGTTATTGAATCTTGTCTATATTTGCCCCGATTAATCTGAATACATGGCAAAGAAAATAAACCTCGAATTTAATAAGAACGAAGATGGCATGCGACTAGCCGTAAGTGCTATGAAGCAGAAGCTGGCTAACATCGAGAAAGGAGGAGGCGAGAAATCGATCGCTAAACAAAAAGAAAAAGGGAAAATGACAGCCCGTGAACGCATTCAGTACCTAATCGATAAAAACTCAACCTTTGTAGAAATGATGGCCTTTGCCGGTTATGAAATGTACGAAGAACATGGAGGTTGTCCTGCCGGTGGTACCGTAGCCGGTATTGGTTATATCAAAGGCAGACAATGTGTGATTGTTGCTAATGATCAAACGGTGAAAGCAGGTGCCTGGTTTCCGATTACCGGAAAAAAGAATTTACGGCTACAAGAAATGGCCATGGAAAACAAGCTGCCCATCATTTACTTGGTAGACAGCGCCGGGGTGTATTTGCCCATGCAGGATGAAATTTTTCCAGACAAAGAACATTTTGGTCGCATCTTCCGCAACAATGCACGCATGAGCAGTATGGGCATTACCCAAATTGCGGCTGTAATGGGAAGCTGTGTGGCTGGTGGTGCCTATTTGCCCATCATGAGCGACGAAACCTTAATGGTAGAAGAAAACGGATCTATCTTTTTAGCGGGGCCTTACTTAGCCAAGGCAGCCATTGGTGAAGATGTAGATATTCAAACCTTAGGGGGAGCCGTTACCCATACCGAAATTAGTGGCATTGCCGATTATAAATTCAAGACGGAAAAAGAATGTCTCGATCAAATCAAACGCATCGTCGACAAAATAGGGAAGCAAGAAAAAGCCGGGTTCGATAGAAGCAAAGCCTCAGACCCGCGCAAAGAGATGAATGAAATTTATGGAATCATCTCTCCAGAAAATAATAAACCTTACGATGTCGTTGAACTGATAGAGCATTTGGTTGATGATTCGGAATTTGATCAATTTAAAAAAGATTATGGCAAGACCATCGTTTGCGGTTATGCGCGCATCGAAGGCTGGGCCGTGGGTATTGTGGCCAATCAACGAACCCTTGTAAAGAGTGGTAAAAAAGAAATGCAGTTAGGAGGCGTTATCTATAACGATAGTGCCGACAAGGCCGCTCGGTTTATCATGAACTGCAATCAGAAAAAAATTCCGTTGGTGTTTTTGCAAGATGTAACGGGCTTTATGGTGGGTAGCAGAAGCGAACACGGAGGCATCATTAAAGACGGCGCTAAATTGGTAAATGCAGTATCCAATTCTGTGGTTCCAAAAATCACCATTATTATCGGCAATAGCTATGGTGCAGGCAATTATGCCATGTGTGGTAAAGCCTACGACCCCCGATTTATCTATGCTTGGCCCAATGCAAAAATTGCGGTCATGGGAGGAGAGCAAGCCGCAAAAACCTTGTTACAAATTCAGGTGGCCTCTCTTAAAGCCAAAGGCGAGGTGATTACCCCCGAAGTAGAAAAAGAAATGCTCGATAAAATTGTGCAGCAATATAATCGTCAAACAACATCGTATTATGCAGCGGCTCGTTTGTGGGTAGACGCTATCATCGATCCTGCTGATACACGCAGACTCATCGCTGAGGCAATCCATGCCGCCAATCACGCCCCGATCGAAAAAGAAATGAATGTTGGTGTATTTCAGGTGTAAGTCGTCAAACACGATTCCGCGACTCACAAGGAGAAAGCGTTAAATAAACTCAAAACCCTTTTCAACTCAAAGGCCTTGCTTACTTTTGGTGCGTGAAAAGAATGTACCCCTTATTGATTACCCTCATCGCGATTTCTGTAGGTGGCATCATTTACCTGCAGGTAGAATGGATACGGGGAGCAATGAAAATTAAACGCGACCAATATGGTCATGATATTTTTTTAAGCATCACCAATGTTCGAGATACCGTCAATCGAAGAAAAGACAAAACCATCGGTCCCTTGGCATTCCCATCGCAATTGCTCTCCTTTAGTGGTTTTGTATCGACGCCGAGTGTCATGTCTAATTATCAACTAAAAGACATCATCCGCAACGAACTCAGAAAGAAGAATATTCGTCAATCTTTTGAATATTGCATCATCAACGAAGCTCGCATTCCGACAATGTTTAGTAGCGGATACAAGCTCGAGTATCTCGAAGACCCCAATAACTATGCGGTTTACCTTACCTCCGACAATTCGATTATGAATACGGAGCTGTTGAACGTGTATATTTTACAACCCGAAGATTATTTCCATAGTCACCTTGCCGGTTTACTATTGGTGGCTATTTTCTTTACCTCGTTTATCATCACCGCCTTTTTACTTACCCTAAAAACCATGCTGACGCAGAAA
>JBEISB010000198.1:0-3699 GCA_040375635.1 Chitinophagaceae bacterium
CGCAAAAAAAGCTGCCCCAAAAAAGGCAGTAGCAAAAAAAGCCGCTCCTAAAAAAGCAGCAGCAAAGAAAGCCGCTCCAAAAAAGGCAGCAGCTAAAAAGGCAGCACCCAAAAAAGCAGCAGCAAAGAAAGCCGCTCCAAAAAAGGCAGCAGCTCCTAAGAAAGCAGCAGCAAAGAAGGCAGCTCCTAAGAAAGCAGCAGCTCCTAAAAAAGCGGCAGCAAAGAAAGCAGCTCCTAAGAAGGCAGCAGCTTCTAAAAAGTAGTAATTACTCTCTTCTTCTTGAAGAAAGTATCAAAAAAAAATCCCTCGTTATTGACGTGGGATTTTTTTTTGATGATAAGGATACCTTAGTAAATAAATTCGCCAAAAGCGCTACGTACGATTAATTGTTTTGATTCTGCCGCTTCAATGCGACCAACAATTTGGGCTTCAATATTAAATCCTTCTGCTAAACGTAAGATTTTATCCGATTGGTCTGCACTTGTATAGACTTCAAGTCTGCTGCCCATATTAAAGACCTGATACATTTCGCGATAGTCTGTATTCGATGATTCTTGAATAAGATCAAACACGGCTGGCGGTTCAAATAAATTATCTTTTATCACCCGCACAGGAGTATCAATGTATTTCATGCATTTGGTTTGTCCGCCACCGGTATTGTGCACGATGCCATGAATACGCTCATGTCCAACCTGATGAATGATTTGCTGAATTAAAGGTGCAAAGGTTCGCGTAGGCGATAAGAGCATTTTGCCGATACTCATTCCATTCGTGTACAGATCCGTGAGTTTATATTTCCCGGAGTAACATACCGATTCGGGCATTTGAGGGTCAAAGCTTTCTGGATATTGTTTGAGGTAGGATTTGTCGAGTAAATCATGTCGCGCACTAGTAAGTCCATTGCATCCTATCCCACTATTGAATGCTGATTCGTAGATGCTTTGTCCATATGAAGCGAATCCAATAATCACATCGCCTGGTTGAGGATGAATACTTATCACCGATTTTCTTTCGAGACGTGCATAGGCTGTATAGCCAACATCAATGGTCTTTACCAAATCACCGACATCGGCAGTTTCGCCACCGGCTAGATGAATATCAATCCCATAGTTTTTCCATTCTTTGATTAACTCATCACAGCCATTGATAATGGCGCCGAGCACTTCTTTAGGAATGAGATTTTTGTTACGCGCTATGGTAGAGGAGAGTATAAAATTGGTAGTTGCACCGGCACAAATCATATCATCGATATTCATGACCATAGCATCTTGCGCTATGCCTTTCCATACACTGAGATCGCCGGTTTCCTTCCAATATAAATAGGCGATAATCGATTTGGTTCCGGCTGTATCGGCATGCATGATACAGCCATACTCATCGTTTCCGGTACTATAATCAGGTAAAATTTTACAAAAGGCGTTCGGATATAAACCCTTGTCGAGATGCTTGATGGCTTCATGTACATCTTCTTTTTGAGAAGAGACGCCACGCAGATGATACAAATTACTCATGAGGCCAAAGGTAAGTCAAGCAAGGCAGAACTTATATTAGTCGTGCAAACGGATCCATTTTTCTTCTGTTCTGTCTTCTAGGTATCCAAAAGATTGGCAACAGGCTTCTGGCATTTCTAATTTTTTCAGAAGCAAAGTAAATTCATCGATATGGTTTTCTTCTACGGCAAGCAGCAATCCACCACTTGTCTGCGGGTCTGCCAAAATATACTTTTTGTCTTCGTTCATTTCGCCAAGCTTATGTCCATAGCTTTGTAAATTCCGTTTCGTACCGCCCGGAATACATTGCAGCGCAAGATATTGTTCAATCACGTCTAGCTTCGGTATCTTATCAAATGCAAGAACAGCCTGAACATTACTGCCTTCGCACATTTCGGCTAAATGACCTAATAAGCCAAAGCCTGTAACATCTGTCATGGCTTTTACATAAGGGAGTGCCCCAAAGATTTCACCGGCTTTATTTAATTTCGACATAGAGTCGGGGGCTATTTTAGCATGTTCTTCTTTCAAGAGACCTTTCTTTTGCGCCGTTGTGAGTATGCCAACACCAAGAGGCTTGGTTAAAAATAATCGGCATGAAGGTGTGGCGGTAGAATTCTTTTTTAAATGAGGAATCGGCAGGATTCCATTCACGGCTAAACCAAAAATAGGTTCAGGACTATCAATGCTATGTCCACCAGCTAACGTAATGCCCGCTTCTGCACAAATAGATCGTGATCCTTCTAACACTTGTTGGGCAATTTCTGGCGCGAGTTTGTCAATAGGCCACCCCAAGATAGCAATAGCCACTAGAGGCTTTCCTCCCATGGCATATACATCACTGATGGCATTGGCCGATGCAATGCGCCCAAAGTCAAACGCGTCATCCACAATAGGCATAAAAAAATCGGTTGTGGTAATTAGGGCTGTTCCATTGCCTAAATCGTAAACGGCAGCATCATCACGAGTATCATTGCCTACTAACAAATGACTGTCTGGTAAATGTTTGATCTCGCTATGAAGAATTTTGTCGAGTATGGCAGGCGATATTTTGCATCCACAACCGGCCCCGTGTGAGTATTGGGTCAGTTTAATGTCTGAATAGTTCATGATAAATGGTTTTGCGTTTTTTGTGTCGTAAGTAAGTCTATTGTATGACTGAATTCAATGATTTCTTTGGCATTGATTGCAGGGTTCATGGCAGCAAGGGATAAAGGATAGGTTGTGCCGGGTAATCGTTTATTCTGACTCTTTTCGTAGGTCTTATCATAGTATTTGAGAACCATACGAATAAAATCATGTATGCGTCCTTCGTCTATGGCTTGTAGGGTAAGTTTGGTTTCGTTAGGCCCATATCGCTTGGCAATTTTTTCGATTGACAATTTCAAAAAATCTCGATCTAGCAAGCCATAATCGTTGTACAAAAAGGCAAGCCTATCTTCGTAAGGGATCTCTATTTGTATCACTTTGGCATCTCTCATTTGGGCAAAAATAGCTGGCGGAATGATGCGTTTGCCAATACCACGACTTTCATTTTCGAGCCAGATAGGTTTGTTTGGATGTAGTTGTTTGAGTTCGTGGGCAAGACTGTTTTCAAACATCTCTTGTGTAGGTTGTTGCAGATGCCCTTTAGAGCCAAACGAAGAACCTTGGTGTTGAGCTAGTCCTTCTAAATCAATTACCTGCTCACCCTGCTTTTTCATTTCAAGTAAGATGGGTGTTTTCGCACAGCCGGTTTTTCCACCCAAAATCACAATAGGATAATTTTGTTGCAAGGTTTCGAGACAATCATTGCGATATGTTTTGTAACCACCCTTGAGTAAGTATACTTCAAACCCATATAAACTTAGTGCCCAGGCCATAGCACCACTGCGCATTCCGCCTCGCCAACAATGTACAAAGATGCGGTTGGAGGCTTGGCTTACGCTGGCCTTACATTTTTCTTCAACAGTACGTATATACTGAGCCCAACGATCGCCAATCAATTCAAATCCAAGGAGAATAGCAGGTTGTCTTCCTTTTTGTTTATAGCAAGTGCCAACTAATATCCGTTCATCATTCGTAAATAGAGGGAGATTTTCGGCACCGATAATATGTCCTTGTTCAAATTCGGCAGGGGTGCGCACATCTATGATGAGTTCGCCAACCGATTCGCTTAAAAAAGTTTTGATATCTAGTTGACGGATCATGATTGAAAAATTTGTAATTC
>JBEISB010000018.1:0-17805 GCA_040375635.1 Chitinophagaceae bacterium
GGATAATGTATGCCTGGCTCGTAGTCTAAGAATTGTCTTGCTAAGAAATGAAGGTCCCGCCAATCTTGCCATAAATTAAAAACAAAAAACGAAACCACCATGGCGCGCATTCTAAAATTAAGATAGCCGGTTGATACCACACATCGCATACAAGCATCTACAATCGGCACTCCTGTTTGTCCTTGCTGCCAGGCTTGTATATAAGCTTCATTTTTTGGTTTCACTAGCGAGTCATAGGCCTTATTGATATTCTCAAATTCCATCCGGCATTCGTCTTCAAATTTCTGCATAAAGTGACAATGCCAATGCAGTCGAGAGATGAAATTAGATAAGGCTCTTTTGTTGGTAGATCTTTCATACAACATCATCGTTTGTTGGTATATACTGCGCATGCTAATATTCCCATAACTCAGGTATGGCGAAATTCGACTACAGCTTTTTCTGCTCAACGCCGGCTTTGAAATATGCTTTGAATAATTTATATATCGCTCTTGTAAAAAGCTTTGCAAGTATCTCCAGGCATTGGTTTCGCCTCCAGGCTGAAAGGAGGGATGATGTTGGGTGATGTCTATCGGCAATGCAGCTCCACAATGTTGTTGATACCAATTTGGGTCTACAGTAAGAAAGGTGATCTTAGAAAGATTTGCTGTTTGGGGTTCTTCCTCCATTTTTTGTTTCCATAGTTTTTCCCAATGTTTTCGGCTCGACAATCTTCTAACGACCCCATTATGCTGAAACTCTTTCCAAGGGATATGATGTTGTCGACAAAAATGTTGAATGACAAGATCTCGGTCGTAGGTTACTTTGTTGCCAATCTCTTCATGCGAAAGGAGGCTTGCAATCGAATAGTGTGAATGTAACTGCTTAAATACAGCGAAGGCTTCTTGATGAAATATCGCAATCTGGGTTTGAAAGGGACGTAACTTTTGTTGCATGTCTTGCAGCGATTGGTACACAAATCGCCAATGACGAATATCGCTGTCAGGGTATTGCATCACCGAAGGCTCAAAGCAATACACAAGCAATACAGGTAAATCTTGTTGTTGGGCATAATAAAGAGCTTCATGGTCTATCAACCTTAAGTCTCGTTTCAACCAAACAACTACGATATCCTGCTTAACGGCAAGCGGCGAGTCTATGTCGTCCATGGATGATTAGGGTTTAGCATATGGCAATCGACCAATGGGTTTAGAAATAAAATAGGCATCGAGACCTTGACTAAGTAACACATCGGCTTTGGATAGATCTACAAAACCATCGGTACCAAGCATCGAATCCTCCATATCAATCTGGGTGATACTGCCCGCTATCAGTATCGTTCCATTGAGACGAATAGGAATGATGTCTTCTAATTTCATGGCTATCTTTACGACAGCCTCTTTCACAAAGGGGGCTTTGCAGTGGGGATGATAGAACGGTTCAAAGCCTACTTTTTCAAATTCCGAAATCTGTTTATCGTACCGCGCTGAGGTTTGATGGGCTTTTTTATATTGCTCCGAACGAATATAATTCAAGGTGTATTCTTTCGTTTCCATAATGTTTTGAAGAGTATCTCTCTGCACACTGTCGGGTCTATTGATGAGTCCAAACAAAGCGGGATTAGCCCCTAGATGGATGAGCGAATTGAAGATGGCTAAGTTGGTGTAACCATCGGTTGATGTAGTGCCTACCAATACGGCTTGTCGAAAACCTGCTAAGGAATTGATTAAGGCGGTTCTGTATCGTTGTTCTAGATTGTCTAAATCTTCTTTATGGATAATCATGTTAGGGTGTTTGTAATGGCTTGGCGACTTGTTTCCAGTAAGAAAAAAACGACGGGTAATAGCCGCTTACTTCTTCTGATATCCAGTCTCGTTTTTCTTCGTTCCCGAAATAACCGATATTGAGTGGGTGTTCCTTGTAATAGATTGACTCTGTTTTATAACCCTGCACTAAGGAGGCAAACGACCCGACATAGATTTGTATGTCTTTGATGTTTTTACTGAGGGCTAGCATAAAATTCATACAAGCTTCACTCACGGGATATTGGGAAAAGAAGTTAGGCTCTATCAATAAAATTCTATTACCAGGTTCATCTTTATGCCAAAGGGGATCGAGATTGTAATAATTATACACGAAAGTAGGTAGCTCAGTATGAATTTGAATGGGCGTTGATTCAGGCAGAGCGGAGTCCAGAATCAATGTTTGTGTTTCTGTCAATTCAGTAGGGGGCATCATGCGCTCAATTTCTTCATATGATTTATCTAGATAAGTGTTCGCTTGATGCGTATGCGTGTACCTGTTGATGTTCTCCTGATTCGCATAGTATTTCTTTTTACGATTCGCCCCGGCAACCCATTGCCAGCTGCATGCATTACTCGCCCAATCTCCATCCAATAAATGATAATACATCCATTGGGCAGGATGTTTCCAATGAGATCTACCTAGATTGCAAGCCAATGAGGCTATATACATTCTACAATGATTGTGCATGTAACCCTTAGCGTACAATTGTCGAATCGCATGGTCTAGTCCATTAATTCCCGTCCGGGCCTCGACGATTCGTATGGAGATTCCATAGTTGCCAATAGGGGTTTGATCTTGTTGCATGTCGAGGTTAACATCTTTACTTTGCGCTACACGTTGAAAATAATCACGCCAACACAGTTCTTTTACAAAGCACTCTATATCGGAAATTGTATACCCATTGTCTAAAACATGTTTCAGCACTTGCCGTGTACTAATTACCCCTCGAGAAATATAGGGTGATAAATAGGTAACCGCACCATCCACAAAATTTCGGGTGCTTGCGTATCGAATGGGATCAATCTCATTGAGCTTTCGACATATCGAAGCGTAGTCTGTTTCAAAGGGGCTATTCATTTATCGCTTGCTAATTTTATTCAAAGAAATCGTTTTTTGTCTGCTGCATTTGAAACGCATTATGTCAGGATTTCTTTTATGGAAATGCTTTTGACTAATACCGCTATGCACTCGTTTTCGCCAAAGATCAAAACTGCTACGTTTTAATTCCCTTCTCATCAAGGCAATCACGTTCTTTTCAGCCAAACCAAATTGTATATAGATAGCTTCGAAAGGCGTTCTGTCTTCCCATGCCATTTCAATAATTCTATCCATATCTTTTTGTTCCATACTCAAGGGTTTGCCTTTATTTTCGCTAGCTTAAAAAATCGTATCCAAGATTAAAGGAATGTATCTGTAATCACCTCGAATAGAGAAACTATTTACATAAGTAGATTTGAAGGCACATAGGATAAATTAATCCGTAAGCGATTAAGCAGTAGAAATTTTGTGGGTTACCTTTTGGTATTTTAGGAATGAAATAATGATTTATTCTTTGGGGGCCATCAACAGAAACTTGTATGAAGCTGGATTGGCGATAGCACCATTCATCAGACTGCCTTTGTTCGGCAAATAGGGGTGTTCCTGTAACAAATAACATCTTTTAAGGCAGCAATGATATCCAAGGTAATACAATCGTCTAAGACCTATTACCCCACAAAAAAACCGTCTCAAGAATTTGACTTCTGAGACGGTTTCTATCCGAGAGAATGGATAATTAATTCTTCAAGAACTTATACGTGGCTTCACCAGCGCTAGTTGATACGTGAATCAAATAGGCACCCGGAACTAAAGTGCTGATATCGATACTTTGTGGATTGATGACAAATTTATCGCTGATTAAGATTCTGCCTGCCATGTCATACACCTTATAAGTCGACTCATCATTGAGTTCTGTTGACGTGCTGATATTAAGGGTTTCGTTAGCTGGATTAGGATAAAGCTTGACTAATGTATTTTCGTTAAACATCGGAACCGACATTTCTTGCGAAGAGGCTGTACCCAATTGAACGGTAAGTTTATAGCAGTTGGTAGCATTAAAGGCACTGCCAAATGGAACTACTTTTAGGTAAAATGCACCCGCTGTATACGAACGTGTAAAAGTTTCAGTTAACAAGTTTCTTTTTTTCGAGCTAGTTAATAATGTAGTTCCGTTGCTGCTGTATAGATACAAATCATAATCAGCAGGTAAATTGGTAAGGGTTACCGTTGCAGTACCTGCATTCGTAATCGTAAACTTGTAAAAATCTACATCAGATGACACATTGATTTGACCGTACACATCGGTATTGAATGGAATCACGGCAGCACCTGTATAAACACCATTGGTGCTTACATCTAATGTACCTGGACAAACCATAGGGGTTACTGTAGTAAACTGGGCTGCAGCGTAGTTACTTAATAAACTTCCGCAATTTGCTCTTACTCGCCAGTCATAGGTACTTGAAGAAGCAAGTCCAGTTACATTGATACTTGTTGCGGTTGTACCCGTAGCCAAACTAGTCCATGTGCTACTTGTATTTAATTTATAATCAACACTGTAATTCACAGCACCCGTTACGGCAGTCCAGTTAAGGGTTGCCGAAGTGGTTGTAAGATTGGTTGTATTTAATCCACCCGGTGTATTACAAGTTGGAGGAGCCGCTGTAGTAAATTGAGCAGCTGTATAAGCACTTGCACCCGAAGCACAAACTGCGTTTACCTGCCATTCGTACAAGGTGCTCGATAGCAAACCTGATATGGCAGCGGATGTATTGGTAGTTGCTGTAGCTGCGTTTGTCCAGTTAATACCACCGCTAATGCGATAGTCTACATTGTATGAGGTAGCTCCTGAAACAGCTGCCCAGTTTAAGGTAGCGCTAGTTGAAGTGATTGCGCTAGTGATTAATCCTGCAGGGTTACCGCAAGTCGTTGCGTTAGAGATAATGCTGGTAAAAATACCACGACCATGAGTGGCAGCTGCAATTAACCCATCAGAGGCACGATATTGTAACATATCTGTACGCACCGTTGGAAAGTTTAAACTAGGAATCCAAACGGTAGAAGCTCCATTAAATAGAGAGGTTTCCCAAACACCAGTTTCCGTAGCGATAATCCCTCTTGTATTGTCGTTAGGTTCAAACATACACCAACGAACAGGCATATTCGGTAAGTTACCATCGATGGCTGTCCATGTTGTTCCTCCATTCGAAGAAACCCAAACATTGTTTACGCCATAGTTCGAATAGCTGGCGATTAAGAATTGGTCGCTGGTCCCCGTATTCACGCATGAAACATTACCGGCGGGCATAGAAGCCGTAGAAAGTTGAGTGCCCGTAGGCGTTGCATTCGCATTATCGCATCGTACCACACGACCTCCTGCAGTACCAAAATAAACTCGATTGGCGGTGTAAGGAGATACATGAATGGCACTCACCATAGAGCTATTGAAAGCCGCTACAGAAACGGAAGCTGTTGTAGATCCTGTTTGTGGATTATCCCAACGTAAATAGGTTCCTGCTGTGTTTGATGCATAAATTTTGTTACCGGCATTATCATAGTCGAAGGGGTTAATAAATTGCCCTGTAGAACTTGAAAAGTTAATACTACTCCAGGTATTCCCTCCATCGGTACTGCGTCTGTATTGATTGTATACATAAGCACCAAACTGATATTGAGGCTGATCTTGATCGATGGCAACAAATGCACCATCACCGCCTGTTACTTCCACACTAGCGCCTAAACCTGGCGAACTTAATTTATGAGTTCCGTTGTCTTGAGCACCAGCTAAGAAATAATCGGTGGTTGTAGGGTGAACGGCAACTGAATAAAACTGCTTCAGTCGAAGACCTATATTACGATCACGAATGGTTGTGCCTTTATCTGCTGAATAATGAATCCCTCCATCACAAGCAAAAAGCAATTTATTGCCATTGTCATACCAAACTAAATCGTGCATATCGGCATGTACATATTGGCCAGTAGTTCCGACCCAGTTTGAGATTTGTGTCCAAGAGGAACCACCATTTGTCGTTTTATAGTTGGTTAAACCACCTACAATACAGTTATTATTGTTGCTTGGGTCGATAGCTACAGCTAAGGAATACCACCCTTGTCCACTGGCCCAACCACTAGTGGGTTGTCCTCCGGTAGCTGTCCAGTTAGCCCCACCATCAATGGACTTATAAATCGTTGGCACTTGATAGCTTGCGTTAGTAGGACAAGCGTATAGCACATTACCAGAGCAAGCGATTTCCGCCCGCATTGAATAAGATGGGAAAGTCGTTGTCGGAGCATTCCAACCTGTAGTACTGGTTACTGTAGAAGGAATGTCTGTATAGCGATAAGCCTGGGTACTAAAAATTCCGGATACGATATGTAAGCGCCCAGGACCTGTGGTTGAACTGATTTCCATATCACAGATATCAGCAACCATTCCGCTGGGTGTAATCAGCGTCCAAGTGTTTCCACCATCAGTAGAACGGCGCAAACCATTACCGCGAGTGGCTAAATATACATTGCCCTGATAATCACAAAGGATACGTGTACATTGGGTAAATGCGGTTGTACTGCTCAATTGACTCCAAGTGACACCATTATCTGTACTTTTAAAAACCCCAACGCCAGCAACGGCATCTGCGTTGTAGTAAGATTCTCCGGTGCAGAAATACATAATATTCGAATTCGTTGGATCTTGTGTGATATCTGATACCGCTAAATTGCTTAGGTAATCATTCACAACCATCCAGTTGGCAGGAGATACGGTTATATCTGTTGTTTTCCATAATCCGCCATCAACACCACCTACCCAAACGGTTTTTCCGGTTGCATCGGCAGCATCCACTAATATAGAACGCATACGACCAGACGTTACTCCGTTATTCGCGCGGGTATTACCATTGCTTGGCCCTACTGCATCACTATTAGGACCGCGTTCTATCCAACTTAAAGCGGTAGTACGGGCAGCGGTATTTTGATAGAATTCTGCAGCTTGTTTGGTTTGCAACAAGGCTTGCCAATGACCATTCACAGGGATTTGTCCGGTGTTCGGATCTTTGATTTTATTAAACTCAAATTGTTCGCGGGCTAAAATCCCATTTTCGTTTTCAGTTTCTGTCGATTGGGCTCGCAGATTATTGTTTGAAAGCAATAGAAGAGCCGATGCGGCAAAGGTTAACAAGATTTTCTGTAACCCGGTTTCGAAGTTGCGTACTTGTGTAAACATAAAATCAGATTTAATGAATAAAAAAAGACAGTACCACTAAGTTAGGAAGCAGGCAAACACGTAAAAAATGTTTTACGCAGTTTACGGATGAACCCTTATCGTTTTCTGATACTAGACCTCTAATTCCCAAACGCTTTTATACTCTCCATGGGTTTGGATATATTGAATAAACGCATCGTAAAAAGGGTCGCGTGCGAGGGTGCTGCTATCCCCAATCACTATCATGGCTTGTTTGGCGCGGGTAATGGCCACATTCATTCTGCGATAATCTTTCAAAAAACCGATGTCTCCGCCATCATTCGACCGCACAAGCGACAAGAAAATGGTTTCAGCTTCTTGTCCCTGAAAACTATCGATAGTTGAGATCCTCATCTGACCAAGATGTTCTTTAGCCAATAATACTTGTCCGGCATACGGCGAAATAAAGGCTCTTTCTCCTGGCGGCAGATTTTCTACTGTAATGATTTGTTGCAGCAGTCGCAGTTCTGCAGCATTCTGCAAACTACTTCCGTCTTGTCCGCGCTCTTCTGGTGCATCATAACCGGCGGTATCATAAAAAATCAGGTGCTTGCCAGCGACCTGTAAGTGAGGCGCAGTTTGTAATCGGTTTTCGTAAAACCAGCGACTAGAAAATCCGGCTATGTTTTCCCGCATTCGATATTGCGTGTTCAACAAAAATATATTAGGCATATGTCGAAACGATTGCTCAAGAATGGATACAGATAGGCCTAGTTTACTTGCTTCTGGTGATAATACGGTTGGGGGTAACTGAAAGGGGTCGCCGGCTAAAACATAACGCTCGGCCATTGGGAAAATGCACCAGGCCAAGGGTTCTAAGCATTGTCCTGCTTCATCTATCATTAGCGTATCATATTTCTGATCCCGCTTTCCTTTCATGTCATGAAGGGCTACCGGTGTGCCTAATATCACTTGCGCCTCCTCTCGTAATTTATCTTCATGATATTGCTGTAAGTTTCTGATCTCTTGCCGAATTTGTTTCACTTCTTTAAATAATAAATTACGTTGCTCTCGCTCGGCTTTCCCAAATGAACGTTTGTATGAAAGGGCCATGCGGCGAAATTCATCAGCCCGGATGCGAAGGGCTTTTATTTCTTTTTTTATTTTAGGATCTGATAGTTTGCCTTCAGGGGTGTATGGGAAAATAGCTTCGTTGACCTTGCCTGTATTTCCAACCCGCACAATGCGAATATCTAGTGCTAATAATTTAGCCGCCAAATGGTCGACAGCGGTATTACTGGGTGCGGCTACTAGTACTTTTTTCCCTTCACGCACGAGTACATCGATAGCGGCAGTCAGGGTAGTTGATTTTCCTGTCCCGGGCGGACCATGTACAATTACTATTTCTTGATTTTGTTGGATGGCGGTAACGGCCTGCAGCTGACTTTCATTGAGGGGTATTCGAACCTGAGGTAAGATCTTGGCGTCAAGATGTAGTTCTTTTTGCTGACTGTTCTCTCCATGAATTTTTTGAAATAGAGGATACATGATTTTGTCTCCCGGTAATTGTTCAAGAATATCACTCATCAATTGTAAGGTGCGATCATCGGGCGATAGCATGATTCCGGTTTGACCATCTTCGAGCCAATCCGGGAAATCAGGTGCATACAAACGAACCTCTCCTTGTCGCCCTTCTAACTGCATCAATACCCCTTTAATACTTTCCTCGCCTTCACAAAAGCAGGTTATGCTGCATCCATCTCTGAACGAATTTGTTTCGGCCGGATATGGGATGCGAAAACTAAATTCGGGGTAATCGGCATAACCAAATTGTTTCCGGGTAATGCTAATAGGGTGTATGGCTAGTCCTTCTGCTTTTAAACTTTTAAGAGTATGGGTTTGGTCTAGTTTATATCTTTCGCGTTGTGTTTTTTCTTCGGCTCGTATCGCTTGCAATAGGGTAGAAAGGTGCTTGTCGACTGAATTCATGATTCAAAGATAATGGAAGCGATTGGTTGTCGGCTCGCAGTGTAAGGTCGACACCATTAGTAAGGCATAGACTGCGTGTAATCATAAGAATAAATCGGGTCTATCAATGTAGCATCAACACTTCTGCCATTGGATAGGGTTTAGTCAGTGTAAAGAAGTAGGGGGTATTCGGAAGGTCATTCACCTATACAATAAGGGCGTACACAGATATTTCGACTGATTTTGTCGAAACAAAGGATTGAGAGGTTGTGCCTCAGGTAGCTTATATTACCTTTGGTTGCAAAATTCAAATACATAATATAGATTTCTTCATGAAAAAATTTACAATCGTCTTGCTTTCTCTGGTTACGTTTGCAACGCTAAAAGGTAATTCGCAGGCTATTATTAGCACCGAAAACTTTGATGCTGTAACCTATCCACCAACAGGCTGGTCTATCAAGCCTGCGATTACCCCAACCAATGTTTGGGTTCGCCAAACAACACCTATCACGAATCCAACAGCCACACCTCATAGTGGTACGGCTGTATCCCGTTTTCGCAGTCGGAGTGTAACTGCCGGTACGAAACAAATTTTGGTAACACGTGCTATCGACTATACCAATCGTGGAACAAGTACGGCTAATCTTGATTTTTGGATGTATCGCGACAGCTTACAAGTTAACAACCAAGATAGTTTAACGGTATGGGTAAATGATACCGATACGTTAAATGCGACTGCCGTTAAATTAGGCACTATTGCTCGTAATCGCAGTATTGCTATTCCTGATACGCAGGCTGTAAACGGTTGGTATCATTATACTTATTCTATACCAGCTAATTTTACTGGCACTACCACTCGTTTCATCTTTGAAGGCACAGGACAATCTGCCGTGGTGAATCAGGGCGCTAATATTTACATCGATGATGTTTCATTTGATGAATTTCCGGCCCTATGCACCGGAACGCCTTCTGTAGGTACGATTCAAACGCTTACACCGGTGCTTTGTGGAGGCACGGGTACCGCCAACCTAAGTTTAACAGCACCAATTGTTGGACTATTAGGTATAAGTTATGCCTGGGAGAAGGCTAGCTCAGTGGCAGGTCCTTGGACTGCCATGGGTACAGCTACCACGCAGGCAACAGGTACTATTACGGCTACGACCTATTATCGTTGTATTGTAAACTGCTCATACTCTGGACAAACTTATACAACGCCAGTAGATAGCGTAGTGGTAACGGCCAATACGCCTCCTGTGGTTAGTATTACGCCGGCAAGTGCTGTGTTTTGCGCAGGTTCTGCCGGAACACAACTGATTGCCACCGGGGCATTAAACTATCAATGGGCACCTGCTGCCACATTAAATGTAAGTAATAATGATACTGTGATGGCAACACCAACGGCCAATACTCAATATATTGTTTTAGGAACAGATAGTAATGGATGCACAGATACAGCTGCAGTTAACGTAACGTTCAATGCGGGTCCAACGGTAGCCATCACTGCTACACCGAGCGATACAGCTTGCATCGGTAGTCAGGTAATATTAAATGCTACGCCAACGAATGTAACCGGAAATGTATATGCATGGAGTGATGGAATTATTACTCGTCGTGATACGATTACAGTCACAGCAACCGCTGTCTATTCAGTCATTGTTACTAACACTGCGGGTTGCAGCAATGCAGATACAATCACTATCGTTGCTACACCACCAACAGTAGCTAATTTCGGGTATACACAATCGGGCAATACCCTTACGTTTACGGATAGCTCTATCGCCGCCGCTTCTTGGATCTGGTCATTTGGAGATGGAAACGGAAGTTCTTCTCAAAATCCTGTCTACACCTATTCTGCTCCAGGTACTTATACGATTACTTTAGTGGTGAAAGGGACCTCTTGTAACGATGATACCATAACGCAGGTGGTTGTGGTTGGTCCTTCTGCAGTAAGCAACTATGGTGCTGATGCTGCGGTAATTATGTATCCCAATCCTGTACAGCAAAATTTATATCTGTCCGTTACTGATGCTCATATCGATGTCGTAAGCATTACCAATCAATTGGGCCAGGTAGTAAAAACGGTAACAACTGCAGTTCCACAATCTAAGCTCAGCGTGCCGGTTTCTGAATTGCCTGCTGGTGTTTATTTTGCCCTACTCAAAACGGGTGATACAGGGCATAGCATCCGCTTCATCAAAGAATAAGCCATCTTTTTTTAATTCTATAAAAACAGTCATCGTTCTTGCCTCGGTGGCTGTTTTTTTTATTGACGTCTGGTCAAGAATTTCGACAGGGTGTTTCAATTGTCATCTTTTTGAACGAGATTTGCCAACATTAATTTTACTAGATTTTCAAGCATCATGATCGATATTAAAGTGCCCCCGGTTGGAGAAAGTATCAACGAAGTAACCCTTATCAAATGGATTAAGCCTGATGGAAGTTGGGTGGAAAGGGATGAAGTGATTTGTGAATTGGAGAGTGAAAAAGCAACCTTCGAATTAAATGCCGAACAGGCGGGAACATTGAATTATGTGGCCACAGAGGGTGATAATTTGCAGATCGGCGATTTAGTTTGTCGTATTGACGAAAAAGCAGAACGTCCAGCCAGTGCGGAGGTAAAACCCGTCGAAGTCCCGAAACCTGCTAGTCCTGTTGTGACGGCCCCTGATTTATTTCAACAAGCCAAAGCACCTGCGGAAGAAATCAAGGCAACACCGGTTGCATCTCAGATGATTGCCGAAAAGCATGTAGATGTTAGTGGTATCAAGGGCAGTGGTCCGATGGGCCGTATTACAAAACTCGATGTATTAGCAGCACTTGAAAAACCAGGGGTTCCTGTGGGGACTGTGCTGAATAACCGGAATGATAAGCGCGATAAGATGAGTAATCTGCGCAAGACAATCAGTCGCAGGTTGGTGGAAGCCAAAAACAGCACAGCCATGCTCACGACCTTTAATGAGGTAGATATGAGTGCTGTGATGGAAGTGAGAACGAAGTACAAAGACAAATTCAAAGAAGCCCATGGTGTTAATTTAGGGTTCATGAGTTTCTTCACGAAGGCTTGTACCATTGCTTTGCAAGAATGGAAGGCGGTGAATGCGTATATCGATGGCGAAGAAATTGTGTATCACGACTACTGCGATGTTTCTATAGCCGTAAGCGCACCGAAGGGGTTGGTGGTTCCGGTAATTCGAAATGCAGAAAGTATGAGTATGGCGGAAATCGAAGCGAAGGTATTAGAATTAGCAGGCAAGGCTAGAGAAAATAAACTCAGTGTTGAAGAAATGACCGGCGGAACCTTCACCATCACCAATGGCGGTGTTTTCGGATCACTCTTGTCGACGCCAATTATTAATATCCCGCAGTCTGCGATCTTGGGCATGCATAAGATTCAAGAACGTCCGGTTGCTATAAATGGACAAGTCGTTATTCGTCCCATGATGTATGTGGCCCTTAGTTACGACCACCGCATAATCGACGGCAGAGAAAGTGTTAGTTTTCTGGTGCGGGTGAAAGAGTTGCTCGAAAATCCGATGCTATTGCTAGCAGCGAAAGATCCAGCTGCCTTGCTACTAGGAATATAAGTCATGTTTGTTTCGGCCTACTTTCAGGAAGCTGCGAAGCTCTTCGAATCATATGATTTGCAGATGCCCTTACATCGTTTTTTGAAGCAGTATTTTTCTCAACATCCAAAATTTGGTTCACGCGATAGGCGTTGCATTGCCGAGTTGCTTCATGGCATTTATCGCATGGGGGCAGCTAATCAGCATTTGCCATTAAACGACCGCATGGTACTAGGTGCATTTTTGGCGGGTCGATTGCCCTTACCCTTTTTCGAAAAAGCAGCATCTCATCTATCAGAGGCCTGGCATTGGGGCTATCCCGAAAAATTAGCGTTTCTAGAAGCACGCTATCCCATCACATTTACGGTTCCCTTTTTGTTTAGCAATGGGATCGATAAGGACCAGTATTTTCGTTACTTGTTTACCCAACCGAGAGTCTTTATCCGTGTTAGAAAAAATAAAACTAGGGTACTTGAGGCGATCAAGAAGGCAAATATTCCGTACGAGATTATAGAGGCAGATTGTCTTTCATTTTCGGCCGATACAGCCCTTGAGAAGATCTTATCACCTGCCGATTATGTAGTGCAAGATATTTCGTCTCAACATACATCCGAATTTATGAAGCCTAAGCCGGGCGAATCTTGGTGGGATTGTTGTGCTGCCAGTGGTGGGAAATCGATTTTACTGCTCGATAAAGAACAAAAAATAAAGCTCACGGTGAGTGACTCTCGTGAAAGTATCTTACAAAATCTTCGTCTTCGTTTTGTGCAAGGTAAGTTGCCATTACCCCAGATGCATACCCTCGATTTACTGAAAGATACTACCTCGATTTTTTCGCAGCCTTTTGATGGGATTCTTTGCGATGCCCCTTGCAGTGGATCAGGAACCTGGGCCCATAGTCCTGAGCAATTTTATTTTTTTAATCAAGAGAAGCTGAATCATTTTCAGCAAACGCAAACGCAGATTGTGAAGGAGGTTTCGCAACATTTACGCAATGGCGCTACGTTGTTGTATATGACCTGCAGTGTTTTTGCACAAGAAAATGAAGAGGTTTGTCGGTATATCCAAGAAAATACTTCGCTCTATATAGAGCAACAACTACTACTTAATCATTTTAGGCAAGGCGGCGACGCTATGTACATAACGGTTTTTAGCAAAGGCTAAACAACTTTTTGTTACCCTGTTATCGATGGTTACCTATAAAGGAATATCAAACTGAATAAGCTTCTGTATTCGTTTTCCATCCTGCATACCCATAATACGCCATTGCGAAGACGCTACGATTAATTTACAAGGCGGATCAGAGTATGTTTGCGTTCGTTTTATCTCGCCCATCCATGTTTTTATATCCTCTCTGCTTTTATGTTTCTTTCTTAATTCGCGATCGAGGGCATTGACGATCTTTTTATGATCTACTGAAAAAAATTGGTGGCTATTACTGCTCAGCGAAATAAATCGATTTGTTTTTGTCGGTAGCGTAAACCAAGGGGAAATAAATTTTCCGAGATCATTCAGTACAATCATCTCTTCTCCATGATCAACGCTGAGTCGGGTAAAAGTGCGTTGTTCTACTTTTACTTCCGATAATCCTTTCACATCTAAAACCATTTCATCTAAGTTTCCGGCATCCCATACATAACTAACACTGTTTGCAGAGCGTTCATCCTGATTGATATTGATAGCGTGTGCACTTAGGCCTTCAAAAACTACATCCCCTTCGGCAAACTTAATGGTAAAGCCTCTTATGGGGGCGGGACTAGGTTGTTCTTCGAGCTTTTTCACCGAATGGGCGCTGTCTATCTGCGTCATCATCTTACTGATTTCGCCTTCACTACTTTTTTTACTTACTGGCGAAATATCTGCTGTTTGATTTTGCAGGTATTTGCTATTATTTTCTGTGACGATGGTTGATGAGTCTCCTAATACGATGCTTGATTTTTTTTCAACGGGTTCGTGGCACGAAATGGCAAGTGCCAATGAGAACAACAGATATATGTTTTTACCCTTCATGTTGGGTAAAAATACATCATCTCTTGCAAATATTTATCTCAAGCAGCAGCCGCACTAAAAAAGGAATGAATGTTTGAGATGTAATGATAGTATGGCGATAGGAAATGTTTTGTGATGAAATTATGATTACTAAAAGTAAGTATTGATTTCTATGAGAGGATATTGGTTTGGTAATATTTGTAACAGAAGGTAGAGGTAATGCTTGGGCCATAAGTGTGTTCTCCGTATACAACGAACCTTAATAGCTTTGCGTTACCTTTATCCCCTAATATCTTTTCATGAAAATTGCGATCATTAACGGACCCAATCTCAATTTAGTGGGTATCCGTGAGCCAGAGATTTACGGAAATGAAAATATGGATACTTATATGCGTAGGTTAATGGATACTTATTCAGCACATCAGTTTACTTATTTTCAGAGCAATATAGAAGGAGAAATAATTAATGAAATCCAAGCGCGTGGTTTCGATGCCGAGGTAATTATTATCAATGCAGGTGGGTATACCCATACCTCGGTGGCTATTGCTGATGCGGTGAAAGCGGTTCCGGCTATGGCCATAGAAGTGCATCTATCGAATATCTATGCCCGTGAATCTTTCAGACAACAATCGTTTTTGTCGCCGGTTTGTCAGGGCACAATTTCGGGTTTTGGACTCAAAAGTTATGAACTAGCCATATTGTCGTTATGCTAATTATTTAAAGAGGAAGAGCGTATCGGTAAGCATCGTATTGCTTTTATGTCCGGCTTCATCAACCAGATAAATTTCCCATTGTAAGGTATCTCTATTGATATGCGTAGTATCTGGTCGCAGTTGTAACCAAGCTGAGAGAAAATCGACGGTCACAGTTGCTTTTAACCCTCTTTGTGGAGAATACTCAGCGGGAATAATGGGCATTTTCATGATAAGCATACTGCCATCTCGACTGTCTTTAAGGTACAGGTTATCTTTGCCAAACCCAATGTCCCCATCCCCATCCTGTATCCCAAAGCTAATGGTAGTGCCCCCTGTGGATGCACCGGCCTGAATGATTTTGGGTTGAAGGGAATAATAGGTAATTTTGGGCACAACCGACAGTCCTGAGTTTCGGTGACAAGCTGAAAATAGGGGCAATAGCAGCAAAAGAAAAAGGCGGTTCATATAACAAAAGTAAGTGAATTCAGATGAGTATAACGGAGTTGTCGGAGCAAATATTGGCGGTAGACGTAACTACTTTCGAATCTACGGCCTTATCCGTTTATCGTCATCAATTTGAGCACACCGAGATTTATCGTAGATATGCCCAGTTGCTAAAAAAAACGCCAGATCGGGTTACCCAACTCAATGAAATTCCGTTTCTGCCCATTCGTTTTTTTAAATCACACCCTGTGTTTGATGGCTCTCCTGAGTCCATGCACAATATCGTTTGTTTCGAAAGCAGTGGTACAACGGGCATGGAAAGTAGTAAACATTATGTGCGAGATCCTGAACTCTATAAACGATCTTTCCGAAAAGCTTTTCAACAGTTTTTTGGCGAGGTGTCGCAATATTGCATATTAGCTTTATTGCCTTCGTATCTTGAACGCGGCCAATCGTCTTTGGTATACATGATGAACGATCTGATTCATGATTCGGGGCATAAACAAAGTGGATTTTATTTGCATAATCACCAAGACTTATATCTTGTCTTGCAAGAATTAGAACAGCGCGGACAAGCTACTTTATTATGGGGGGTTACTTATGCCCTTTTAGACTTTGCCGCTGCGTATCCCATGTCAATGCAACACACCCAGGTTATAGAAACCGGCGGCATGAAAGGTCGTCGACGTGAACTAACGCGCGATGAAGTGCATCACGAATTAAAACAGCATTGGGGATTGCAGGCTATTGCTTCAGAATATGGGATGACAGAATTATTATCACAAGCCTATGCCACCGAGGGAGGGCGATTTTTAACACCTTCATGGATGCAGGTAATGATACGCGATGAATACGATCCCTTTACCTTATTAAAAAAGGGGCGGGGGGCATTAAATATTATCGATTTAGCGAATCTGCATAGTTGTTCATTTTTGGCGACCGACGATTTAGCTTCGATTGATGAAGGAGGTACTTTTCGGATTTTGGGCCGGACTGACTTATCGGAAATGCGAGGATGTAGTTTGCTATGGTTGTAAATTGTATCTTTGAGAACCGATGGTAATCAGATTCTTTTTTGTTTTCATTGTTTTTGCTTTCTTGTGCAAACCCACGCAGGCCCAAAATAAGGTACATGTCGAAACCTATGCCTGGCTGAAGGATATCCTGAATCAAAAAAATGATACTACCTATGTACTCAATTTCTGGGCTACTTGGTGTATACCTTGTGTAGAAGAACTGCCGGCCTTAGAACAATTTAGTCAAGCCCATAAAAACGAAAAAGTACGTGTGATTTTGGTGAGTCTTGATTTTATTCGAAAGATTGATATTACTTTGCAACCCTATATCGACAAGCAAAAGATAAAGACAGAAGTGGTTTTACTGAATGAACCCAATTACAATAGTTGGATTAATAAGGTAGACAAACATTGGGGCGGCTCAATCCCCTGCACATTAGTTTGGAATGCCGAGCATCATTTTCGACATTTGTACGAAGAGCAACTCAGCACCAATTATCTCGAAGAATTATTAATTTTGTCAATTAAAAAATAAAATAAATACCATGCGTTTCTTTCTTATTTCTATTATGGCTTTAGTAAGCATAGGTTTGCTATCTTTTGGTAATCCGGGATATGATGTCCAAGATACCGTGAAAGACTTCAGCTTAAAAAATGTAACCGGTAAAATGGTAAGTTTGCAAAATTATCAACGGGCCAAAGGTGCCATCGTCATCTTTACTTGTAACCATTGTCCGTTTTCTAAAGCCTATGAAAATCGCATCATTGCCCTTCATGACACCTTTGCAAAGCAAGGCTGGCCGGTAATCGCCATTAATTCTAATGATTCGAGTGCCTATCCTGAAGATTCATACGAAAACATGCAGAAGCGTGCTCGCGAGAAAAAATATCCTTTCGTTTATTTGTACGATAATACCCAAGAGGTAGCTAAAGCCTTTGGGGCACAAAAGACACCGCATGTATTTTTACTCAGTAAAAAAGGAACAGATTTTATTGTTCGCTACACCGGGGCGATAGATGATAATACCGATGAACCAGAAAAAGTAAAGGTCCATTACGTTGAGCAGGCCATTCATGAAATGATCGCTGGAAAAGAAATTTCTGTTCGCAGCACCAAGGCCATCGGA
>JBEISB010000122.1:0-6836 GCA_040375635.1 Chitinophagaceae bacterium
GGAAGTGATGATGCCGGTAATGAGCAGCACAGACCCTAGATCCATAACACGGTTCACATACAGCGGCATGATTCCTATGTCAAAAAATGAAAGCATCCGGCTGTCTAGCGCTCAACTAGCCAATATTTATCTTGATGTAAGTGGATCCATGTGCAACGAAATTAACGAACTGGTCTCCTTGCTTTTTCATTTCAAGTCGTTTATTAAAATGCCTCTATGGGTTTTCTCCAATGAGGTGGTAGCAGCCAAGTTTAACAATGGCAAGCTAATATATGAAAGTACACATGGAACAAGCATCGGTCCTGTGTTTGAACATATACGCAAAAACAACATCGAGAAATGCCTAATTGTTTCCGATGGATATGTAGAAACGATTACGGAGATTATGCTAAGTAATTTACGCAGAGAAAATATAATTGTTCTTGTGAGTGCAGCGGGTAATCCTCAGAAATTTATGGATGTAAAAATACCCTACTTGCAACTAGACAAATGGTAAGCCGATGTGTAAAAAATTAAAATAATACAAGATGAAACGACACGCAGAAGCGGTATTAAACGGACATCCTGATAAATTCTGCGACCTTCTTGCAGACAGGATTATTAAACATGCTTACATGACAGACCCAGAAGCCTATGCGCAAGTTGAGATTGCCGTATGGTCTGACGATTTGTTTTTGAACGGAGCAGTAGTTACCCGAAAGAAACTAGATATAAACCTTCGAGAAATTATCATTGAAATCGGTGACGAAATCGGGTACACAACAGAAAATCATATAGACGTAAGAAAATACAATATCATAGATAAAATCTGCTGGCTAACGGAGGCACCGCAAAAATGGACACACTTTGTGAATGACCAGTCTATTATTACAGGATACGCAGGGTATGACTCAAAAACGAATTTTCTGCCGCCCGAACATTTTGCTGCATGGCACTTCAGGGAATGGATTATCAGAGAATTGCATGATGGACAATTACAAGGTCATGGCCCTGATGGCAAAGTACTCATCATTATGGAGGAGAACGGAAATGAATGGCGCATTAAATCATTACTGCTTACCCTACAGCAGCAAGAAGTATATTCTTTTACTGATTTTACCTTTGTCTGTAACCATGTTCTTCAGAAGGCATATATGCAGCTACAAAAAGTAGATAGTCGCTGGATTGGACATTGGAAAGATGTGGATGTATTGACAAATCCAAATGGCCCTTTACTCAACGGCGGTAGTAACGGCGACAATGGGCAAACAGGAAGAAAACTCGTGATGGATTTTTATGGTCCGCGGATTCCCATCGGAGGCGGAGCCTTGTACGGAAAAGACCTTTCACATATCGACCGACTCGGTTCTATCGCTGCAAGAAAATATGCATTAGAATTGGTAACCCTTGGCTCTACCGAAGCCCTCATTACCCTAAGCTACGCGCCCGGAATGAATGCGCCGCTTGACGTAATCATAAAATCGGAGGTAAAACCACATATAGACCCTTACCAGTTTTTCGATTTTGCCGAAATGCATAAACTGATACAATGCGCGTACCTTGATTATGATCTACTCAGACTGGGATCCTTTTATAACTTGACCTTGGCCTTTAATGCTGCAGACAAGATGATTGACAGATAGTCTGCCGGCGCTACATAGTCACTACATAATAGCCTGTGGCGGCAAAACAGCAGACTCATGGGCATCGATTTTATCGAGTTCAAGGATCGTGCTCTTTTTATCTTCACTTTGACGAAACATCAAATTGAATTTGGCGCCATGCACAATCTCATCGGCGGTATAACTCGTTCGCTGCTGCACGATATTTGAAAAATGTTCGTCGAAGGCTTTTACAAAGACCAATAACTCAACTTCGCGTTCAGCAAAATCAGATTCAGTCATCCCATAAAAAGGACTCTCCTCGTTGATGTAATGAACAATATTCCAATTCAACGACAAAGAACTCACCTTAGACATCTCTGGTTTGACCTGAAAAAATTTACTGACCTTTTTGCCATTTTCATTGACTTTAATGGTAAGATTCATAAGCACTTCGGCATCCGTCAAACTTGTATTTTTATACGGAGCCATGCGGAATATTAAGGCACGGCCTTCTTTATAGGGACTAATTAAAGCATGCGTACTAAAAAGTAGATAAGCCCGAGGACGAGCAAATCGACCATAAATCAATCCGGTTAATACAGCAAAAGTCATCCAACCAAAAACCGCTTCGATAGTAGCCACAGCGTTTGCCATGAGCGTATTGGGATGTAAACCGCCATAACCAACAGTAGTGATGGCTTGCGTACTAAAAAAGAAACATTCGAAATACTGCTCCCAAGCTGAAGCCTCTTGGGCTACCCCAATCTGAACAGCACCAATCCCATAGTAAGCCCAAGCAAATAGCAAATTAACTACTAAAAAGGCCGACACTGCAAAGAGTATAAAATGCGATAAGCGCATATTGATAAGCGTATGAAATAGACTTATCCGATCAATAAATCGAATACCGGTTCGAATTACATTGCTTTGTCCGCTTTTCGTAAATAAGCGTCCCGACGAATTACCTGTCGCATTATCAAAACCCGTATTATTAATGCTCTTGTGCCGCAATAGCGAATCTATATTCATGTAAAAAGAAAATATGTCAGTGAAATAAAAATAAACTGCAAGCACATCATTCCATCTACAAGTCCTAAGTAAAAGAAAACACCCCGCTTTTGCTTTTTCAAAGATTTCGAAATAAAGAATAGCAGGATGGTTATACTCCCATAACTAAGGCCCAACGCCCATTGCTGTTGGTAGCAGAAATAACTAGAAAATAGAAGCTGAATCCCTAATAATATTTGATAAGCAACGCTAGCCCGCAAACGGAGAATTTCTTTTTTTTCATCCCGGATAAAAAAGAGCAAACAGAGTAAAGTCAAAAAAACAAAGCGATAGCTTAGTAAGATCAGATTACGTTCGGTGAGGGTATACTTTTCGAGCGGAAGAAAAAAAGTACTCAGCACCCATATACAAATCAATAAAACTAATTTTTGCAGGGCAAAAGTATTAGGCTTTGGAAAGGGCAGAAATACAGGCAGTATATAGAGTACAGATATCACAGCCACGACAAGAAACATGAAATGATATGAGAATGGAATCATAATCCAAGAAACAAAAGCCCCTAAAGCCCCGATAAGAGATAATAGCCCATAGAACTTTTTCTCGGGCGTGCGGACATAATAAATATTGTAGCTAAACAAGGTAGAAAAAAACAAAAGCCACATAACAGAAATTGGAGGCAAGGGGACATCTAACGTTAAACACGTTTCAATACTCATGCATATGGCGCAGAGGGAAATGAAAATATGTCCGCGCAATAGCCAATAAAGAAACGAATTCTGTTTAAGGGGCATGCGTAAAATTAGTGAATCACGTAAATATCATTGCCATCACTAAGCACAATACCTGCATTGACATTGTATTGAAACGAAATGATTTTATTCGTACAAGGAATATCTATTTTCGATTCGAAGTATGGCCAAGATGCGCAATTCTCCCAGGTATTTTGCTCCTTCTCGAGTGACGATAATTGCAAGACTCTGCCATTAGAAGGGGTGATGATTTCCATATCATAGCCTATCAAACCCACTGAATCTACAAAGAGGTCTACAGCTTGCAGATGCATGGTATCGCCCGAATAGTAATGCCATTGAGAATAGCCATCTACTATAGGTTGCGTAAATCCAGAGCCCTTGACATATCGTCTAAAAATGACAGGCGTCGCTTCGGCCTCTGTATAATGTACCAAGTGAACTTGCAGACTCCCTGTGTTTGCGCACTTATTTATTTCGCAACGTTTACAGCCACTTAAGACAAACAGCAGTAACAAAAAACCGATAGTTCTCATAAATTAAAGATAATCATTCCGCAATAGTCGTATGCTACCGACCCCATATTACATCGGAATATTACCATGTTTTTTTCGAGGCATATCGCATACTTTGTTTTGTAACATCGTAAAACCCTTGATTAATTTACTGCGGGTAGTGGCGGGTTCGATAACCTCGTCAATAAAACCTCTGGCAGCTGCGCCGTAAGGATTCGCAAACTTTTCGGCATATTCACTCACCTTCTCATCTAGTTTAGCCTTAGGATCATCGGCACTATCGATTTCTCGTTTAAAGATAATTTCGGCAGCTCCCTTCGATCCCATCACAGCAATCTCAGCATTTGGGAAAGCGAAGTTTAAATCGGCCCCAATATGTTTCGAGTTCATGACATCATAAGCCCCTCCATAAGCCTTACGGGTAATTACCGTTACCTTAGGCACAGTGGCTTCGCTAAATGCGTACAATAATTTAGCGCCATTGGTAATAATACCATTCCACTCCTGATCGGTTCCGGGTAAAAAACCGGGCACATCTACTAATACACATAATGGAATATTAAAGGCATCGCAAAACCGAACAAAACGAGCGCCTTTTTTACTCGAATTATTATCGAGCACCCCTGCCATGCTTGCCGGCTGGTTGGCTACAACACCAATACTGCGACCAGCTATGCGGGCAAAGCCAACAACAATATTCTCGGCATAATCTTTATGTACTTCTAGAAATGAATCTTTATCACAAATTTCGGCAATGACTTCCTTCATATCATAGGGCATATTTGGATTTTCAGGAATCATCACATTCAACTTAGGACGATTTTCGTTACCCGCTTGATATGGATATATCGGTGCCGCTTCTTCACAATTCTGCGGAATATAGGTTAGTAATTTCTTGATATGCTCAATACAATCTAGCTCATTCATGCAGGCGAAATGAGTAACCCCACTCTTGCTGGCATGGGTATGAGCGCCCCCAAGCTCCTCGCTGCTTACCTCTTCGTGTGTAACTGTTTTTACCACATTGGGACCTGTTACGAACATATACGAACTATGTTCTACCATGAAAATAAAATCGGTAATGGCCGGCGAATACACGGCCCCCCCTGCACATGGCCCCATAATCGCCGACAACTGCGGAATCACGCCCGAGGCTCTGGTGTTTCGATAGAAGATATCTGCATATCCCCCCAAAGACACAACACCCTCTTGGATACGAGCCCCACCACTATCATTTAATCCGATTACCGGCGCTCCATTTTGCATGGCCAGATCCATGATTTTACAAATTTTTTCGGCATGGGTTTCACTCAAACTACCTCCAAAAACGGTGAAGTCTTGCGAAAAAACATATACCAATCGTCCATGGATAGTTCCATAACCGGTTACCACCCCATCGCCGAGATATTGCTCCTTCTCCATACCAAAGTCGGTGCTACGATGGGTCACAAACATACCAATCTCTTCGAAAGAACCTTCGTCGAGTAAGATTTGTACACGCTCACGGGCGGTTAGTTTGCCTTTTTTATGTTGGGCTTCGATACGCTTTGTACCCCCACCTAATTTAGCTTCACTGATTTTTTGTTCGAGAAGTTCGCGCTTGTTCATGTGGCAAATATAGCCGTTCCGATGAGTACGAAAAAGAAAGCCCGAAAAACGAAACCATTTCGTTTCGAATTCGGGTTAGCGGCATCACCTCCAACTACACAGATAATGCGTTGATTTGTGTTTCGAGCGAGCAGGTGTATTGATAGGCATAATCAAAAATCTCCTTCGTTTTTTTTAGGTCGAAAACACCGAATTGTGTCATGTTTGGCGGCTCAATAAACAAATGACAAGCGCCTGCCTTGCTTTTTACCGAGCTGCTGAGCGCGAGATGAAAACTTCGATCTACAATCTGATGCATATTAATCTTCTGAACATCTTGCTGTAATGCGTTTACATGACTTCCAATCAGGATATCGCAGCTATGCTGAATAGGCTCTATCGGAAAATTATTGAGGATTCCTCCATCAACATACAAAGTATCTTGAAAGGCTATAGGTTGAAATAAAAAAGGAATACATGAAGTTGCCAATAAACTCTTGGTCAAATTGCCTGCAGAAAAATAGCTAAGTTCTCCTTTCACAATATCGGTAGCTGTCATATGCAAGGGTACCGACAAAGCTTCAAACGAATTGTGCGGGAAGTACTGTCTGTAAATCTCTTCAAAACCAAGCATCGAAAACAACCCTTGTCTGGATGTTAGCAAATTTGAAAAGGTAAAAAAATGTCCTTCGTCAATAATCTTCAAGATATCAGCACATGAATACCCTGCCGCATAAAAAGCCCCAGCAATGGCCCCACCACTGGTTCCGGAAATCATATCAGGTCGAATACCAAAGTCATGTAAGGCCTGCAGAATACCTAGGTGAGCTATACACCGAACGCCGCCGCCTGATAATACAAAACCAATTCTTTTTTTCATGTGCATGGACACGCCCTACATGTATCCTAATATCTTTAGCATGCTCTGATAGCTTTGTTCTTTTGCATAAAGCCAGTCTATGAGTTTGCCATTTTTATCAAACTCAACAATCACATGTTTGGGCGACGGAATCATACAATGTTTAATGCCACCGTATCCACTCAGTTGATCTTGATAAGCTCCTGTATGGAAAAAACCAATGTATAAAGGTTCGGCCTGTTGTTTTCGTTCGGCAGCATTGGCACGGGGTGCGATTTCGGACGTTTTGCTTTTTGGCAAGAACACGGCGTTGATATGTTCTTCTGAAGTATAAAAATCATGACTATCGCAGGTGAGTCCTCCCAAATGCACCTCTTGATATTCTTCGTCCCATTTATTGACGGGCAACATCAAAAACTTTTCGCCAATGCCCCAAGTATCGGGCAGGGTAGTAATAAACGAAGAGTCGATCATATACCAGATCTCTCTATCGTTTTGCATTTTCTCGTCGAGTACACTATAAATCACAGCACCC
>JBEISB010000035.1:0-14991 GCA_040375635.1 Chitinophagaceae bacterium
CCTGAAACATGAGCTAACCTTTAGCAAAGAATTGTTGATGCAAAAAATCAACGAGCATCTCGGCGAACGCTTTATTCACGATATCGTGATTGCTTAATGCAAGGCTTCTATGATCGGTAAAAAGCTATCGGCTTTTAATGCGGCTCCGCCAATTAAACCCCCATCTACATCAGCGCAAGCAAATAATTCGGCAGCGTTGTTTGCGTTGCAGCTACCTCCATATAATATTGAAATTTTTTGGGCCGTTTCCGCATCATAATGTTCGCTCAGTAACAAACGGATAAAGGCATGCATATCCTGGGCTTGGGCTGTTGTGGCTGTTACGCCTGTGCCTATCGCCCAAATAGGTTCGTAGGCTATGGTAATACCGGCCTTTAGCTGTTCTGCGCTGAGATGAAAAAGACTTTCGCTTAATTGGGTTTTTACCCAATCGTTTTGGGTACCCGCTTCTCGAATCGACAAGGGTTCGCCACAACAAAAAAGTATCTGTTTATTAGCTGCAAGCAGGGCATCAGTCTTGGCTTTTAAAAAGGCATTGCTTTCGCCAAAATACTGACGGCGTTCTGAATGTCCGATAATCACTGCGTTTACGCCAAGCTCGTTTAACATAGAGATTGAAATTTCTCCTGTATAGGCGCCGGCGGCTTGGTCGTGACAATTTTGTGCACCGACACCTACGTGGTTTGTCTCTGCTAAGGCGTTAGCGATTCGGTCGATATGGGTAAACGGAACACAAAAGATCACTTGTTGATGAGCTTGCAACTGCGGGAGTCTGTTGCAAATCTCTTGAACAAGTTGAACACCTTCTTGAATGCCAAGATTCATTTTCCAATTACCGGCAACAATTTTTTTTCGCATGGTCTTTCTTATTTTTTGGCTTGTTCGTAATCTTCATTCATGCCTTTGATGATATCTTGGGTGATATCTAAGGTAGGATTGGCATATAATATTGATCCATCTTTCGAATAGGATAAGATATAGTCGTAGTCCATTTCTACATTATACTTTTCGATATAAGCATGCAGGTTATCATGAATTTCTTTGTTAAATGCTTCTTGGTCTTTCATAAACTTAGCGCCTAAATTCTGGCGCTTAAGCTCAAGTTCTTGTTGGCGCTGCATTAATTTTTGTTGACCTTCTTCGCTTTCGGCTTCAGATAAGGTGCCTGCTTGTGCCTTCTTTTGCAATACCAAATAATCGGCTTGTATCGAATTCGACATTTTTTCTAACTCGGCATCAATCCCTTTTTGACGAATCTCAAATTCGGCTTTCTTCTTTTTGAAATAGGCATAGTTCTCTTCTAAGGTATCGATGTCTACGAAGCCAATTTTAGCGCCCGAAAAGATTTCTTTACCACTCGAGTCGCGCATAACCGAACGGGGTTTAATAGCTTTACTGGTATTCCCAGCTTTCAAAACAAAGAGTACAATTACCCCGATCAGGGCCAGGATACTCAACACGGGCGATAGATACTTCATATCTGAATTTTGGGGGCAAATGTAATCGCTTAGGCCCGAATTCAATATTTCGAAGCGTTAAAATTCCGCATTAGTACGAAAGGGTAAATGTTTTCCCTGGATTTTGCGTAATTAATTGTTGCATTTCTAGATTTAATAGGGCAGCGGCTAACGCAGGATTGCTGCAATGACTAAGTTCTTTGAGGGTGTCGATATGCCATTCGCCCCCTTGTTGCATGATGGTTATGATTTTGTGTTCGGTTTCACTTAGTTCTACAAAGAGGGGAAGTTGTTTATTCGGTTTCACACTGGCCGCTTTCCATCCCATCGCTAAGGCTAGCGATTCTGCACTGGTTACGATTTGAGCTTTCAATTGTTGAATGAGTAAATTACAGCCCCGACTTTTTTCATCCCCAATACGACCGGGTACACAAAACACGTCGCGATGATACGACCAAGCCATTTCGGCTGTAATCATGGATCCGCCTTTACTATCGGTTTCTATCACTAAGGTGGCATCAGAGAGTCCTGCCACTATTCGATTTCGGGTTGGGAAATTGCCAATATCAATTTTGGCTCCCCAAGGATATTCTGTTAAGAGTCCACCGTGTGCTATCATTTTTTTAGCCAACAAACTATGCTGCATCGGATAAAGGGTATGTAAGCCATGGGCTAATACACCTGCAGTAGGTAGCTTATGTTGTAAGGCAGACTGATGAGCAATCGCATCAATGCCAAAGGCGAGTCCACTAATAATACCTACATCATAGGCCGCTAGTTCTTCGATCCATTTTTCGGTAATCTCTTTCCCATACGCTGTATATCGTCGGGTGCCAATGACGGATAACATGCGTGGCATATTCAAATCTATAGTTCCTTGAACATAAAGGACGGGTGGGGCGTCTGCACATTGACGCAGGCGGTACGGGTAATCCGTATCTTTCAAGGTGAGTATGCGAATTTGCTTGTCATGACATTGTCTGATTTCATTTTCGATGTCTTTGAACCCCGAAAACTGTTTTATGTTTTTAACAAGATTCTCTGATAAGCCAAATTGTTGTTTAAGTTGACGGCCACTCAGGGTAAAGAGGGTAGCAACAGATTCTTGTTGTTCTAACATTTTTCTGAACCTTATAGGGCCAATTCCTTCTACTCTGCACAAGGCCAGATAGTAGAGCAAGTCTTCATTTTTCATAGATGATGCGTAAAAATAACAACGATTCTGTTTGCACGAATCAACAGCACAAAATATTCTTTAGGCATTGTATAGCCCCTTACTTCGATTTGGTAATCCACTCAAATTCCCTATATTTACCTTTCAAACTCCGCAATGCATGAAAAACCGGGTGTGTATTTTTTCGCTTTTACTAGTGGGTAGTGTTCTCGCTTTATCGTCGTGTAAACAAAAGCTCACCAATGTCGATGCTTACGACTTATACAAGGATACCATCGCACCGGTGTTGTCTGTTACAGTGCCTGTAAACCTAGATAGTTATTTGTATGGTGAGGATATCCATATTGTAGGGACAGCTACCGACTTAATGGCGAGAAATAATATTCATGAGTATGCCGGAAAATTAAAGTCCTTATCCTTCACGATGGAACAAATCGATCCCCTTAGCAACGCCGTGATTAAAGTGATGTATGCAAAATCCTTCGCCGTAGATGGAAAAAGCGGATATATTTTCAACGACGGCACTACGGTCTTAAGTGGAAGCGGAACGCTGTATTGTCGACTAACGGGTGTATTAACCGATTATGCCGATCGTAAAGACAGCAGTATTGCTAATTTTACGATCCACAATTAATCATTAGCTCTTTTTGCTAAGGGTTAATTGTTCAATGCGTTTTTCGTAATTCGTTCCCTGAAAAATTCTATGCACAAAGATGCCGGGTGTATGGATTCTATCGGGATCTAATTCTCCGGGTGCTACTAGTTCTTCTACTTCGGCAATGGTTATCTTACCGGCCATCGCCATCATCGGATTAAAATTGCGTGAGGTAGCCTTAAAAATCAAGTTACCCTGATGGTCACCTTTCCAAGCTTTCACAATGGCGTAATCACTTTCAAAAGCCCTTTCCATTAAGTATTGCTTTTCTTCGCCGTACATCGTAAAACTGCGTGTTTCTTTCCCTGCTGCTACTTCGGTGCCAACACCAGCAGGGGTATAGATAACGGGCATTCCATAACCTGTGGCCATACAGCGGGTAGCTAAGGTGCCTTGAGGGATGAGCTCTACTTCTAATTCTCCACTCAAGAGTTGTCGCTCAAATTCTTGGTTCTCGCCCACATACGACGAAATCATTTTCTTTACCTGCTTGGTTTGCAAAAGCAGTCCGATGCCAAAATCATCAACACCCGCGTTGTTCGAAATGCAGGTTAATTGCTTAACGCCTTTGCGCACGAGTGCCGATATGCAATTTTCTGGAATGCCGCATAAGCCAAATCCACCCAACATGAGTGTCATGCCATCCTGAATATCTTTTACGGCCTCATCGGCATTGGCTACTACTTTCGATAATCCCATTTCGTGTTTTTTAGGTTTGGCGAAGGTAAGCTAAAAGTAATTTTGCTGGCAAGTCCCTCTGCAATTATTCGCTGATTCGTACTTTTAGTTGAGGTCCTTCGCTCTCTATTTCGGCAAACCCTGCTAGTTCGCCTTGGGTATAAAAACCATGCGCAAAGGTATCGGTGCTACCATGGGTGTTGTCGGTTACGAAAAATATCCATCGACCATCTTTCTTTTCGATATCGGTCCAATCGTATGCGGCCCGTTTTTCTCCTCCGGCGGGTATGTCAGCAATGGTTTGATGTATATTATTGGTTTTTACGGTAATCGATATAGGGTAATGATTGTGGTTGACAATACTCACTTCGGTGGTTTTGTGAAACCCACAGGCCGACAATACACTCATGCCTATGAAAATAAATATCCTTTGTGTCATGTTTAATCTAAGGTTTGTGTGATGTGGGCTAAATGATGGTTGCCGTGCCAAGCGTACAAACAAATTACATCCGATATGCGAAACGTTTTTTGGTATTGGGGATGATAATAGGTACGTTCGAGCTGTGTCTGATCTAAGGAGCGTAAGAGGACATTCAGTTTGCGATGTATAGCAAATAAAAGAGTGATCGAATGATTAAAGGGGAGTGTATAATCTGACATCTCTGCCCAGAGATCTTCGGGGTAGGGACTAATGCTAGGATTGTCTACAGATAAAGCCAACTTAATGCGCAACAAGGCATTCATGTGCGAATCGGCACAATGATGAATTACCTGATTGAGTGTCCAGCCGCCTTCCCGATAGGGCGTTTGTAATTGTTGTTCGCTTAGGTGCTGAACCACATACTCAAGTCGAGCCGGAAACGTTTCGATATCGAGTAGATACTGCTGTATTTGTTCCTTACTGTATTCGGTTTGATACTGACAAGCACCTATCGGGTATCGCTTTGGGTCGAGGGTTTGTTCGTTCATGGTAGTAAAGTAACGAAGCTTTTTTGCTTTTGGTATTTTTTTTGGGTTGTCGTCTGTTGGTCTGCGCTGAACAGCAGTGGCGATGGCACCATTCGGCGGTTTGCTACCTTCGGCAAGATGCATTTCGATCCTATACGATGCGTTTTATTCGATAACTGTCGAAGGGATTATTTGCTTGCATGGTGCCAACGCCACCGCAGCATCATAGACTTTGTGCCGATGATCCCCTAAAAAAGAATGCAGGGATACACTTTGCTGTTGTACTTTTGAAATCATGGCAAATCCGAATTTACAGGCCGAGGGCAGCGGACAAAAAACAGACAGAGAGTTTGAGAATAGTATCAGGCCATCGAATATCGAAGAGTTTAACGGGCAGCCCGAGCTAATCGAAAACTTACGCATCTTTATACAAGCGGCGAACCAGCGTGGCGAAGCACTCGATCATGTGCTTTTTCATGGTCCTCCCGGACTCGGAAAAACAACATTGTCGAGGATTGTAGCCAATGAGTTGGGGGTGAATATTAAAGAAACGAGCGGACCTGTTATTGAAAAACCCGCCGACTTGGCTGGCTTGCTTACATCGCTCGAAGCCCGCGATGTATTGTTTATCGATGAGATACATCGTTTGGGCACCGTGGTAGAAGAATATTTGTACGCGGCCATGGAAGATTATAAAATCGATATCATGATCGATACCGGTCCCAATGCCCGTAGTATTCAAATTGCCTTGCATCCCTTTACTTTAGTAGGAGCAACCACTCGGTCGGGTTTATTAACCGCGCCCTTATTGTCGAGATTTGGCATTAAATCGCGCCTCAATTATTACCCCTTAGATGTTATGCAAGGCATAGTGAGTCGCAGTGCCGGTCTGTTGCAAGTAAAAATTACGAGCGATGCTGCTCATGAGGTTGCCCGCCGCAGCCGAGGTACACCCCGTATCGCGAATGGCTTATTACGTCGTATGCGCGACTTTGCCCAGATTTTAGGCAATGGCGTGATTGATTTAGGGATTGCCGAACACGGCCTCAAAGCCTTGCGTGTAGACGCTCACGGACTCGATGATATGGATAATCGGATACTGCTGACCTTAATCGAAAAGTTTAAAGGCGGACCCGTAGGCATTAATAATATTGCTACATCCGTTGGCGAAGAAAGCGGTACCATTGAAGAGGTGTATGAACCCTTTTTGATTCAGGAAGGTTATATTTTACGAACACCCCGCGGGCGCGAAGCTACCGAGAAAGCCTACCAGCATTTAAACTTAGGCAATCGCTGGAAAGCGGGTGGAGGCACTTTGTTTTCATAAACGTTTCTGAAGATTTTTTCTGTCTTAGTGAGCGGCATCAGCAGCTACCTTGCCCTTATACGTTTTCGTAAAAATGATCAGGGGAACAATGCAAAGCACAAACAGAGCCATGTATTGGAAGATATTAATGTAGGTCAGGATATAGGCTTGCTTAAACATCATGCCATCGATAACCGTATAAGCCTGTTTGCCGGCGGTAGCGATATCGCTTGAGCCTCTTTGAAAGGCACCGGTTAGGGAATTGATTCGTTCTGTGGCATTGGGATTATAGCTAGAAACTTGAGTGAGCAAATCGGCTTTATGTTGCGCCGAAAGCCGATCAGATACCACGCCAATCAGGGCAACACTAATCGAGCCACCGATTTGTCGTATCATACTACTGAGGCCCGACGCGGATGCGATATCTCGTCCTTGTAAGCCACCTAATAATAAATTCGTAAGGGGCACAAACAATAATCCCATACCAAGACCGCGTAATATTAAGGGCCAAAAAAACGCTTCGGCGGCAGTGGCTGGCGTAATGATGCGCGAACACCAGAAGACAAAAATAGCTGTGATGATAAAGCCTGCGGTAATTAAGGTTTTCGGGGGTGCTCCTTTTTGTAGACTCATGCCCACTATAGGCATGCACAAGCCAGTGAGCAAGGCGCCGGGCGTAAACAATCCACCCGTTTGTTGGGCGGTGAAGCCAAGAAACCTCTGCATATAAATAGGGATAATGAATACCGTTCCGAATAAAACAAAACCCAAAATAAAACTCATGGTAACGCCCACCGAAACATTGCCCTTGCGTAATACCCGCAAGTCGACAATTGGATTTTTAACCCGCAGCTCGCGATACACTAATCCAATCAACGAACAAACACTAAGTATAAATACGGTGAGAATGTATTTCGAATCGAACCAATCTTCGTTTTCGCCTTGTTCTAAAAATAGCTGCATGCCGCCAACACCGGCAATTAATAAGGCCATGCCCAACCAATCGATACCATCGGTACTTTTTTGTTGATAGGGATTATTTCGAATGAAGCGAATGGTTAAGAACGTAGCTAAGATGCCGAAGGGTACATTGACATAAAAAATGACGGGCCAGGTAAAGTGATCGATGAGATATCCGCCAAATAAAGGACCGAGTGTAGGACCTAAAATAACACCCATGCCAAACATCGCACTGGCCATGCCGAGTTTCTCACGCGGATAGATTTCGGCGAGTATCGACTGAGAGGTAGCGATAAGTGCACCACCGCCAACACCTTGTATAAAACGCCATGCCACCAACATCCATATCGAACTTGATTGTCCACACATAAATGAAGCTATCGTAAACAAGGCAATGGAAAAGGCGAAATAGTTTTTACGACCAAACTGAGCACTGAGCCATCCACTCATTGGAACCACAATAACATTGGCAATGGCATAGGCGGCAATCACCCAACTCACTTCGCTGAAGGTAGCCCCTAGGTTCCCTGCTAGAGTCGTGGTGGCCACATTCACAATAGTGGTATCAATGAGTTCGAGTAATGAACATAGAATCACCGTAAGGGTTATAATCACCCGTCGGGCACCATATTCTACTAAGCTATTCGGATCGCTGTTTTGCATGTAGCTAGTTTAGGAGAGATGGACAATTACTTTCACATTCATGCCGGCTTTTAATAACTTTAAATTGCCATTGTCTTTAAAATGAATGCGAACCGGAATGCGTTGAACTACTTTAACAAAATTGCCCGAAGAATTATCAGGGGGCAATAAGGCGAATTTGGCGCCGGTTGCCGGACTCAACGATTCGATTTCTCCTTCAAAATGTTCGTTAGGATAGGCATCTACTTTTACTTGTACGGTTTGTCCGACACGCATTTTTTCGATTTGGGTTTCTTTGAAGTTGGCATTCACCCACAAAGTACTTTCGTCTACGATGGCAAACAGGCTTTGTCCTACGTTTACCAATTGCCCCTCTTGTACATTTTTACGCGACACATAACCGCCTGAAGGGGCTGTTATCATGGCATAACTTAATTGCAACCGGGCAAAGTCAAGTTCTGATTTTTTTTGTTGAATAGCGATTTCAGCCAAGGCTAATTGTTTCGAAATACTCCCCTCTTGCGCGCTCGACAACCCACTTTGATCTTCCGAAACATCTTGTTGTCTTTCGGCAATGATTAATTGTTTTTCGGCACTTTCTTTTTCTGCTTTTATCGCATCAAATTGCTGCTGGGTTACGGCATGCGCTGCGAGTAAATTTGTGTAACGTTTATAGTCTTCGGTTGATTTCCATACTTTGATACGGGCAGCATCAATAGAGGCTTTTGCCGTGCTGATGCCGGCATGGCTTACGCGTGAAGCAGCAGAGGCAGATCCAATATTCGCTTTAATGACCGCTAAATTAGCCTCGGCATTTTGCAAAGCGATTTCGGCTTGTTTTACCTTGATTTGTAAATCGCGATCGTCGATATGAACTAATGTATCGCCCTTACCTACCCACTGATTTTCTTTTACCTTAAGCTCGGCAATATATCCACCAATACGGGGACTGATGGGGTAGATATTGCATTCGATCTGGGAGTTCTCTGTATCTTCATTATACATTGCATAGCGAACGCGATTGAAAGCAAAAATCGCTACGGCAATCACAATAACGCCAAGAATCAATGGGCGCATCGGGTTTTTCTTTTTGGTGTTTTGTTCTGTTTGAGTTTCCATGTTTGTCGTTTTATTCTCCAGTGGATTTTAATAATTGATAATAGGCCAAGGTGGCTTCGATTTGTGCATTCACAAGGTTGATTTCGGCTTGCACTTTAGTAGTGTCGGCATCGGTAAGGTCGCTGATGACATTCATACCATTATCGACACGACTCTTTAATACCTTCACATTTTCAGTGGCATAGTCTTTCCATTGACGGGCCAGATTGATTTTATCGATGCTAAGTTTGTATTGCTGAAAGGCAGTGTGGACTTCGGTTTTGATGCCGTCAGCGAGAATGTCTTTGGATAAATGAAGTTGTGAGGCATTTAACTTCGCTTCTTGAATTTGCGCCTTGGTGGTAATGAGGGCTGATGGATTCCACGTAATCATGGCACCGGCATCCCACGTTCCCTTGAATTTATTTTCAGGTGGAAACATACGTTGGTTCGGGTTAGAAAGGTATGTGTTGCCATACAAACTAAACACCGGATACATATTCGCTTTTACCACTTTCATTTGACTTTGTGCGGCTTGGGTGCGTATAGTAATGGCTTGTAAGTCGCTTCTATTTTTGAAAGCTCTTTCTAAAAAAGCCGTCTCACTTTCAGAAATATTTTGCGGATTGGCCAGTGTGCTTAAGATGTCTTGATTGTCATCGGGTAGTCCTAGTAAAATATTAAACTGATAACGTTGAATGGCAATATTGGTCTGTAATTCGCTAAGTGCCATTTTTAGTTGCTGTTGGGTAAGTTCTGCTTTTTGCGCATCGATCGGCAAGGCCATGCCGTTACTAATCAACTGGTTGATATCCTGTAAACGGCTATCTGCTGCAGCAATAGATTGTAATAAAGGTTCTTGTGATTGCAATAATTTTTGCAGTCCGAAGTAAGCTTTAATGACATTGTGTTTGATTTCGACTCTATCTTTCTCTACATCAAAATGAGAGGCTTGCTCGAGGCGTTTAATATTGTCTAAGGTATTCACCAATTTAAAGCCGGTAAACAAGGCATAGTTAACTGATGCTCTGTTATGGTATTGATTGAGAATCTGAGGATTTAATACCCAGTTCTGTCCATTCATCTGTAGGGTTAATGGGTCGATATTATCACTAATCCGCATATACTGAGAGCTTAGGTTAAGATTAGGTACCATCGAGTTTTTTATTTGCTCTGTACGATTACGGATAAGTTCGAGTTTGCTGGCAGATAGCTGTAGGTTTTTACTTGCGTTGATTCCGGCTTCTATGGCCTGTTCTATACTCAGTTCTTTTTTTGGTCCGGCAAAGCTTAACCACGATTGGGCTACTAAGAGCAGTAGGAGCGACGATTTACTGACAAACAATTTATTTTTCATGTCGAACATTACGGGGGTTTAAATACATATGGAGATAATCTTTCATAAAGAGGCGCAGTCGTTCTTTATGATCAAGAAGTCCTTGAATAGGGGTTTTGTTTTTGTCTGTGCCACTCAGCAATTGCAGACTTAATTCTTCCGAACGAATAAACTGCAACAAGGTGCCAATCAGCGACATCACAAACAGTGGGGCATCGATATTACGAAACTCTTTTTTTTCAATACCTTCAGTAATCACTTGCTGAATCATATCGAAGTTTTTTCGAATCGATTTGAACATGGTATTTCGAATGGCAATTTCTTTTCCATGAAAAACCTGTTGTTGTACAATGCGATGGAATTTCATGTTTTCGAGCATGTGGTCGATATACATGTTCACAATCGCCTCCATCAAACTCATTTGGTCTTTGGCTAGCGGACGAAGATTATTCAGGTTGTTACGGTAAAAATTTTGCTTACGTTCGATAAGACTTTCAAGAATTTGCATCTTGGTGCCGAAGTAATAGCTCAGTAATCCAAGATTCACCTCGGCCTCTTGCGCGATTTGTCGGGTGGTAGTGCCATCAAAACCATACTGGGCAAATAACTTTTCAGCAACTTGTAGGATATGATTTTTTTTGTCTTCGCTATGTATGGATTTTTTTACCACGGAGCGAAATTATACAAATGACTAAATAAATAAATTTTAGCCTATGTTTTCTTTTTGTGAATAATCTGATTGGCTATAGAAATAATGGGACTGCGTGAGTGCAGAAACAAAAAAAGCCCCTGCATTTTCTGCAGAGGCCTTTGTGTTAATGAGTATAATTACAAATATTGATAATTCGTTTTGGGCGTAAGTTTTAGTAATACCTCGTACATCAACTTTATACAATTTTCTACATCATGTTTATGAACAGTTTCAACCGTGGTATGCATATAGCGCAAGGGTAGAGAGATTAATGCGCTAGGCACACCCCCATTACTGAACGCAAAAGCATCTGTATCGGTTCCCGTAAATCGAGATGCCGCCTGAAGTTGATGAGGGATTTTATGTTGTTTTGCGGTGTTTAAAATAATATCGAGCAAATTATTGTGCACAGCAGGGGCAAAGCTAATTACGGGCCCATCGCCGCAGCTTGCTTCACCTTGAGCTGCTTTGCTCATCATTGGCGTAGTGGTATCGTGGGTAACATCTGTACAAATAGCCACATTCGGTTTGATGCGTTGAGTGATCATGGCAGCGCCATTTAATCCCACCTCTTCCTGAACAGAATTGACGATATATAATCCGAAGGGTAATTTCTTTTTGTTTTCTTTCAGCATACGGGCCACTTCGGCGATAATAACACCTCCCATTCGATTGTCGAAAGCACGGGCAATCCAATACCCATTATTCCCCTCTTCAAAACCTTCGGTGAAGGTGCATACGCAGCCAACATGAATACCGAGAGCCTCTACCTCTTTTTTGTTTTTACAATGCACATCAATCCAGATGGTTTCAATTTCTGGTTTTTTTTCAGTTTGTGGGGTGCGTACATGAATGGCAGGCCAGCCGAATACACCTCTTACAATTCCTTTTTTTGTGTGAATATTTACTCGTTTTGATGGGGCAATTTGGTGGTCACTTCCGCCATTTCTACAAACATGAATAAATCCATCGTTGGTGATATATTTCACATACCAACTAATTTCGTCGGCATGGGCTTCGATAATCACTTTGTAAGGCGCATCTGGATTAATGACACCAACAGTAGTTCCGTATGGATCTACTAAGTGAGTATCGATATAAGGTTTTAAATAATTAAGCCAGATTTTTTGCCCGGCAGCCTCATATCCTGTTGGAGAAGCATTGTTCAAGTATTCACGAATAAAATCGAGCGAGTTTGTTCCGAAGAATTCTTTTTTAGATTTTTTAGCAGCAGCCATAGTATATATTTTTTCTAATAGCGAATGTAGGGTATCTCGAATAAAATGGTAACTCTTTACATGGGGCTAGTTCCAAGCCGCGCTTTTTTGTAGCAGCCAATCGTTTAACTGTTCGAAGGTTACGGCAAATCCTTTTTCGAGTTGATAAGCCGATTGATTAAAGGTTAGAATTTCTTCTTCACTAGCTTCGAAGGGCATGGCGAGAAATTGGAGTTCTGTTGATGACTCTTTTTCTGTGAGTCTGATCTCGTTGAGCATTTCGGCTGGCCAGTTCGGGGAAACAGGATGCCGAGTAACTCGACCTTCCTGATCTGAAAAGAAACTCAAAAAGCTGATTCGTTTTTGGTCTTCAATCTCACGATAAATAAACTTCCCCCACATTTCTTGTCCATCTGGGGTTTGCATACCATAATGAAATTGCCCTCCAAGGCGAAAGTCTAATGAGGCGTTAATTAAGCTAAGGTTTTTGGGGCTCCACCATTGCAATAGTTCATGCATTTCACTCAGGGCTTCCCAAACGGTTTGAACGGGAAACTCATAGTTGCGTGTATAGGTAAAGAGCATTGAGTTTGTCATGCGGCAGTCTTTTGCCGGTGGAAATAAACTGAATTAGGGAGATTCATCCTTTCATTTTCTATGGGTATGGGTCGCCTGTTTGGGAAGTAACGTCTTAATCTTCATGTAAAAACAATAAATAGCATTTATTCGAGCAGAATCCATTTCTCCTTTACAAATCAATAAGAAATTTCGAACTTCAGTTGTCGGATTAATTTCTACATTTGGTAACAATTCTATTTTTTTACTTTTATTAATCACTACAATATGAAAAGTTTTGCTCTCTGTTTTTTTCTTTTGTCGAGTTTATTGTTTAGCCTACACAAGGCACAAGCTCAAATTTCTCCTAAAGAGCAGCTCATCGCTGAAATTAATAAGGTTTTTGCCGATGGCAAGATGTGGGATATGGAAGCCATGTTTGTTGATAACAGTGGTTCAATTAAATACAAGGTTTGTCTGTCGGCAGATTGTAACCCTTACGTAAGTTGGGATTTTTATATCAAAAATGTAAAGCCTGTAAAAGTGGGCAAGTTAGATGATTATGTCACGATTGACTTCGAATGTAATGATGGTGCAGATTGTATTATACCGGCCGGTTACGAAAAAGGCGGACGTTATGAAATGAAAAAGGCCTTGCAATTTATCGTAAAAGATAAAAAAGTAGCTGAGGCGGCTGTCGAGAAATTGAATCGTCTCCAACAGATGGATTTATCGAAATAAATCTTCGTTTTTATCAGCCTAAACCATAAATAAACAATATGTTTCTCATCATTTTAGGCTTGGTAGTATTTCTGCTGGCCGCTCGACTTCCTCTACAATCTGCCCGTGTTCAAAACCCTGCTACCTTCAGGTCAGGTATAAAAACTGTCGGTATAGCCTTGGTTGTTATCGGATTATTTACATCCTGTGTCAAACAAATTGATGCCGGATACATTGGCGTTCAGTCTTTGTTTGGGAAGGTACAATCGAAGGTGCTATATAGTGGATTGAATCTCGTGAATCCATTGGTAGACGTTAAAGAAGTGGATGTACGGACGCAAAATTATACCATGAGTGGCATTCATGATGAGGGTACCAAAGAAGGCGATGATGCCATTCGGGTGCTTACTAAAGATGGATTAGAAGTTACTATAGATCTTTCGGTGCTCTATCGTGTTAATGACAAAAAGGCCACACAATTGGTGCAGCAAATTGGTCTCGAATATGAAGACAAAGTTATTCGTCCTGTAGCCCGAACAAAAATCAGAGACAATGCCGTGTATTACGATGCCGTAGAATTATACTCTACCCGCCGAGATGAGTTTCAGGCGCGAATTTTTAAAGGAATTGATGATGAATTTTCGAAACGAGGTTTGGTGTTAGAAAATCTTCTTGTTCGTAACATCGCCTTGCCACAGGCTGTAAAGCTTACTATAGAAAGTAAAATCAATGCCGAGCAGGATGCCCAAAAGATGCAATTCGTATTACAAAAAGAAAAACAAGAAGCAGAACGGAAACGGGTAGAAGCGCAGGGGATTGCCGATTATCAGCGCATCATCAGCGAAGGGTTAACGGATAAGCAGTTGCGATATGAGCAAATTAAAGCCTATCGAGAAATTGCGAATTCAGAAAATGCCAAGGTGATTATCATGCCCGACAAGGGGAATGTAATCTTAGACGCAAAATAAATTATAATTTATCGGCCTTGCGGGTATTGCAGGTATGACACATTGGCTGCAAGTTTTCAAGCGAATTGTCGCCTCCTTTACTTTTCGGTACAATATGATCGATGGTCATTAGTTCAAATTCTGCAGTATACAAGTCTACATGAAAGCCACCTTGGTGATTACGGGCTTTAATCAGGTGTACGCCTTCTTTGCTGCATCCGGGAGATTTGCATAAGGTTCCGTGATGATGAAAAACTCGCAAACGACGATGATTAGCGAAGCGGGTGTTCAACATTTTGAGGGCAAATAACTCCTCAAAAATATAATTGTGGCCGATTCGCTCGGGTATTTTCATGTCTGTTCTGTTTCAACAAATATCTTGAAATTATCCCTACTTTTGCGGTATGGCTAAAGAAAAAAATCTGCAATGCTCATTCTGTCTAAAAAATAGTGATGAGGTGCGAATGATGGTAAGCGGAGCAAAGGCAAATATCTGTGATGAGTGCATTGAGAGCGCCATGGCAATTATTAGACAAGAAATTGGGGAGGATGAGATTCCACACGCAAAGCAGTCAGCCACAAAGCTTACCCATACAGAGTTTTCATA
>JBEISB010000203.1:0-3600 GCA_040375635.1 Chitinophagaceae bacterium
GGGTGTAAGGATACACAACTGCCCAAATAGTAATTTTTAACTGATTTCTACCCAGGAGAGTGAAGGGCGGTTGCGACCACTAATTATTTGGCACAAAGCGCCTAAATCGATAAGCTAAGGCAAACTGCACATTAGGGACTTTGAAAAAGCCATTCGAAATTTCACGGGCCGAATTGGTTTTCATATTATCCCATACTTGTTGGGTAATGCGCAAATCAAGATACAGCTGCGGACTAAAACTATACGAGGCACCAAAGGTATATCCTAATCCAAAACGACTTGAGAAATCACTTCTGACAAACTCATTGCCTTTATCAGCCGGAAAAGAGTAGACATTACTGCTAGGCACTGTATCATGTACATCAACAACATATTTCTTGAACTTCTCTGTGGTATTTAATCTGAACGCATAGGCTAAGTTTACACCCCCATACACAGCTATTGAATGATAATTGAATTGCATCATTATCGGTAATTCTAAGGAGTAGAAATTCTTAAAGTTATAGGTACGAACGGATGAGTCTTTTTGATAACTATAGATGTTTTGATGCAGAACACTTAATGTGTCTTTGCTTGTATTGATGATGGAATAATAGCTGTCGTTAGCCGTGTATCCACCATTATTTCTATAAAAGAATTTGAATTCGGTAAGCAAAGAAGCGTAGTCGCTGATCGGTTTCAATTGAGTAATTCCAGCATGAAATCCACCAAAATTATGTTGTGCATTGTTTAAGGAAGCATTGATGCCTGCACTCATACCCATATAGGTATTGGGATGAAATCCATATGTAATAAAGTTCTTTAGTTTTTGATACTCATCACTGCCAAATCGTTTGAGGTCTTCAAAATAACTACTATGATCTTCACTCTTTTTCTTTTGCACTATGCTCAACAATTGTTGATTGCTCTGTTGGCTGCTTTTTTCTTGACTGATATTTGTTGTTTCACTCGCCAATGCCGTAGGTATATCTGCCGATCGATTCGCCAACATTTCTTCCTCAGGACTTAATTCTTTATATCGTGGATTGGTTTGATGGTAGTCTAACACAACAGCAGGCATATTTTGTACATGCGTTGTTGTTTGTTCAAGAACAGAACGACTCACGGTGTCTGCGGTAAAGGTTACGGTCCCGTTTCTTTTGTATTCTGCTTTCTGGGTCAGTAACACGGTTGGCATCAACTTGGTTTCTGTAACTGTAGATTGAGCCTGTGACTGCTGAAGGGAAGATGTTGACGAGTTTATATCTTCTGCTGATTCATTTTTGGTGATTGTGTTTTTGCTATGCTTTTTCTTTCTCTCCTGCGGCTCGGCGCCTTGCTTGGCATTGGAGACAAAGTTATTGTCTGCTTGCGTAACCGAATGGGCTTGACTTTCGTTCGCTGTTGTTGTTTTTATTTCGGGCGATGATGAGGTTTCTCTTGAGCGAGCAATCGATGTAACAACGGGCGTGCTCTTTTCATCAGCACTGTTACTAAGATGGGCAGAATGCATTGACTCCGAACTCGTTGGGCTCGCTTGATTCATCGACTCAGCGGCAGACATTGTTTGCTCTTGTTTGCTCTTGTGCGATACAGACCTTGTTGCGGCAATCGATTGTTTGTTCGAGGATACTGGGGTAGTTAATGTTGTCTGTCGCTGACTAAACCAGTAAGATGCCGTGATGCCCCCACCCAATAGCATACTCAATAAAAAGAAGGGGAGAATTCTCCGTTTTTTCTCTTTCTCGGCTGCATATGGATTTTTGCCATCAAGCATACGTTCCATATTGGCCCAGGCACTTAAATTCAATTGCTCATGCCCTTCATTGAGCGTGTTCCTGATTAAGTCGTCTATGGGAATTCGGTTTTCCATGATTTTGATTTACGATGTATATAATTTTTCCACTTTACTTTTTAAAATTCTTCTGGCCTCAAAGAGATGCCATTTGCTTGTCCCTTCACTGATACCTAAAATTTCACTGATTTCTTTATGACTCATCCCTTCCATCACAAACATGTTAAAGACGGCTCTGGTCGAATCAGAGAGACTCTGGATCAGCACGAGTAGCTCATCATAGCGCATGTTGTGGCCCAAATCACCACTCACAATTTCATCTCTCTCAACAAAAACAACCTTTTCGTTGTACTTACAATGTTGCCTAACATAATCGAAGATGGAATGGTAAATCACCCTTCGCACCCAGCCCTCAAAAGAACCTTCGAACTTAAAGGTGTCTATCTTCTGAAATACCTTTAAAAATCCATTGTTCAATATTTCTTCGGCTAAATGGTATTGGTAGGGATTGGTATAACGCTTTACCATACTCATCATTTTGGGATACATCATTTTGTATAACCTTTCTTGAGATACACGATTGCCTGCCTTGCACCCATGTATGATGTCAAGCATGTCAGTATCCTGTTGGCTTCCGGTGTAACTCAAGGCCGCGTTCAATTATGATGAGTATTTCTAAAGTGGCAAGACTCCTTTCTATGGATTAGGGTTGGGGGGTCTTCCTTTTTGTGGGTAAATATAGAGTGTGAGGCGTCGAATCTCTTCATTTTGGCGGGAAAGTGTCTTGTTAGATGCGATTCTGCTTGCGCCAAGACGGGCATCATGAAACCCTTGAGGCTAAATATTCCTATCTGTTGGTTACATTTGCCCCCTTTATGAAATATACGCACGAGATCGAGAAACGTAAAACGTTTGCCATCATTTCACATCCGGATGCCGGTAAAACCACCTTAACCGAGAAATTCCTTTTGTTTGGTGGGGCCATTCAAACCGCCGGGGCTGTAAAATCTAATAAGATTAAAAAGCATGCTACTTCCGACTTCATGGAGATTGAGCGTCAGAGAGGGATTTCGGTGGCTACCTCGGTAATGAGTTTCGAATATCGTGACAAGCTCATCAATCTCTTGGATACGCCCGGGCATAAAGACTTCGCTGAGGATACTTATCGTACATTAACGGCTGTAGATAGCGTGGTATTGGTTATCGATTGCGTAAAAGGGGTCGAAGAGCAAACCGAGAAATTAATGGAGGTGTGCCGAATGCGCGATACACCGGTGATTATTTTCATTAATAAAATGGATAGGGATGGTCAAAATCCTTTCGATTTATTAGAGGAAGTAGAAAAAAAACTCAATATCAAAACACAACCTCTCTCATGGCCTATCAATATGGGGCGCGAGTTTAAAGGGGTATTCAATATCCATAATCAAAGTTTACTCACATTTCAGGCCCATCAAAAAGCTAACGACGATGATTTGATTGCTATCCCCGACCTATCAGCCCCTATTATTGAAGAGCTGGTTGGGAAAAAAGATGCAGATTCACTGCGAGAAGATATGGACCTGATTATGGGTGTTTACGATCATTTCGACAAAGAGGCTTACCTGAAGGGAGAATTAGCGCCGGTCTTTTTTGGTTCGGCCGTAAATAATTTTGGAATCAAAGATCTTCTCGACACTTTTGTTGAAATCGCCCCATCTCCGCGGCCAGGAAGACGGCGACTTCGCGGCCTTCCGTGTGGCGGAGCTGTACCGCCTCCCGCCCGAGCCGTTCCGCCTCGGCGCTACCACGCTTCGCACCGACGGCGGGCTCGACGTGGCCGTAGA
>JBEISB010000212.1:0-3177 GCA_040375635.1 Chitinophagaceae bacterium
AAAGAAAAGAAAGAGAAGAAAGATCCTTATACCTCTACCGAGTTATGGGCGCCTATACCTATTAACCGACAACTGGCCCATGATAAGCTCGATAAAATTCAGCAACTAGCCGATGACTTCGACGGAAAACGCGATGGACAAATTGTAATCAAAGGACAAGAAGAGGAGTCTAAAAAATTGAGCGAAGCTTTATTACAAGAAATAGATCGAATACAAATCGTTATCGAAAATTTACCCCTCGATCATTTCAAAAAACAAAAGGCACTCAACGACCTCGAAAAAAGTATCCGCGATGTGAATTACGACATGCAAAACGGGAAACTCGATGCGCAACTGTATGTCGATATTATTCATAATTACTGGCAACTCTATCTACGCAACGAGGAAGGACAACCTATTACCGGTTATATCGATTCTAATTTTAGTCGCTCCTTCGATGTGCTCAAGTTTTTGTTTAAAGACGATACCGCTTCGGTATACGCCGTGTACAAAGGCATGGTAAAACGTTACCCCGATGAAATGTTTAAGCGCTTCCGCGAGTTTTCTACGATGCCCGCTGCCGAAGATCTCATCGCCTATCTCGCCCCACGTAACCCCAGTTTAATTCTTACCTACGCTACTTCCACTTCGTTCGAACGTATGGTTACCCGCAGATGCAAAGATTTACTCGTAAAACGAATTGTAGAAATTGCCGATAAAACCACTATCCCCTTACGAGCTATCGTTTATCTCGACGACTTATACGCCGGCACCATCACCACCAACGAAATCAACCAGGTGATTGGTGTGCCCGAATTGTATTTTAAAAGTCTGGTGAAACAGCGGCTCAAAACCAATACACTAACGAAAAAAATTCTCGATCGCGAGTCTAAATTACAAGCCCTCGAATATGTGCGTACAATGAACGAGCTGCACGATTCGCCCGACCTGCTGCGTTTTAAATGCATCGAAAATCTTACACCTAACGAGATGTATTTTTTGATGGTGCTCTGCAGCGACGAAATTTATACCAGCACCTTTGTGGGCACCTTTAATCGCATGCTGCTAAAAATGGCACCCCAACGCGGTGATGCCTTTTTACAACAACTGAATAAAGATAAGTTTCGCACCTTTATTCGCATGTGTGCCGGCTATAATAAACTCGACGAATTTTTAGCCACTATCGATTTAGCCAACCGCAATGTACTCATGGCTAGCTTCGTCAACAATATCGACAAAGGCAACGAAACCGATCTCGAAGATGCCGTAGATATTGCCGACTCTTTTGGTAGTATCAACGATCCGGATTTACTCGAATATTTACGCGGACAAGTGCTCGAAAATTACGAACGTACCTATCGCGAAAACGACCGCCGCGGTTTAACCATTTACTTCTTGTTGCATACACTTTGTAGTACCGTTATCAATCCCGATTACAATAACGAAGAACTCCAAAATCAACTCAAGGTTCCACCCATTACTTATGTGCCCTATCAACGACTCACCGATTCTACCGGCACCATTGTAGAACAAGTTTTCTTTTATGGTGATGAGGATGGAAAGACATCTTTCGCTAGTTTTCAAGGTATCTTTAAAGCCGACGAATGGAAGACTGAAAAGAACGATAAATGGATTCAAATTAGTTCTATCAAAGGCAAGCCAATTACCATCTATGCCAACTTACCTCTCGAGGAGCCTATGGATGAAGATGCCCAAAAAAGTTTATGCGCATATCTCGACAAAGTAAATATCAAACCTTCTATTATTGTGCACCGCGGTCATAGCTACCACCTGCCCACTACCCTTTCGCATATCAGCATGGCCAACCGCATTATCATTCTCGGTTCTTGTGGCGGATATCATAATTTAAGTACCATTCTCGGTCAGTCCGAAGACGCCCATATCATCTCGAGCAAACAAACGGGTAGCATGCAGGTTAACGACCCTATTTTGCGTGATATCCAACAATTACTCATCAACGGAAAAGACATCAACTGGCTATCGCTTTGGGATGGCTTATCGGCCGAAATGAATACGCCCAAACTGCAAGATCTGTTTAACGATTATGTACCGCCACATAAAAACATGGGCGCTCTCTTCCTCAAGGCCTTTAAAATTCAGATGGCCGAAACCGGTATCTAATTTTTTTGGGCGTATAAGTTCCTGCTTACCACCACGAAGGTCCCGCTACTCCGGGCTACGGTAAGCGCCGCCTCCGCCACTTCCTACAGGCTATTCCGCTGCGCTCACTGCCCCTTCGTATCGGGCGCAGACGATTACGTTTGTCGGCTTCGTTCAAGTTTCTGACCCCCTGCTATCATTTGCCTTATTGTGCAAAAGATGAATATTCCCTGATCGCATTAGGCAGAACAGCATTACAAATCCGTCAATTTGGCGCAAACACAAATCTTGGCAAACCAATTGAGGATTGTAGATTTGCAAACCAAAAAACGAGAAATAACGATGTCTGAACAAGCAAAAGAAAACATGACTAACGAAGAAAATATGCCAAACCTGAATGTAGATGATAATGTGGCAGGATCCACTCACCTCAACGAACAAATCACTCAAGAAGATGATTTGAGTAAACTGCAAAATGAAGTCAACGAATGGAAAGATAAATACACCCGATTATTCGCCGAGTTTGACAATTATAAAAAGCGCTCCTTTAAAGAAAAAATGGAGACCATTCAAAGTGCCGGAAAGGAAGTGATTGTGAGTATGCTCGAAGTGCTCGACGATACTGTACGCGCCGAAAAACAACTCGAAACCACGACCGATGTAGACGCCTTAAAAAAAGGGGTAACCTTGGTCTTCAATAAATTAAAATATACCTTACATCAAAAAGGATTAAAAGCTTTCGATAGTATTGGCGAAGACTTTAATGTCGAAAAACACGAAGCCATTACCGAAATCCCCGTCGATAGCGCCGACAAAGAAGGTAAGGTTATCGACGAACTCGAAAAAGGCTACTTACTGAATGATAAACTGATTCGCTACGCCAAAGTGGTGGTAGGCAAATCAACCCTAGCCTAAACCCTTTTGCTGAACTTTATTCTTGCACGCACACAATAACATGAAAAGAGATTACTACTAAATACTAGGCGTATCGAAAGGCGCATCAGCCGACGAAATTAAAAAGTCGTACCGCAAAATGGCCATGCAATTTCACCCCGATAAAAATCCGGGCGATAAGGC
>JBEISB010000033.1:0-15211 GCA_040375635.1 Chitinophagaceae bacterium
CACCATGCGTTTGAAAAAAGCTTAAGAATTTTTCATCTTGTTTATTGACCATAAACTTGTCGATAAGTATAAATCGATTACCATATTCAATCAATATACAACGCATCGACCAAGTACACATATTGTTTTCGTCAGCGGGATTTACCTTGTTCCACATGCTCTTCGGCACAACACCATGCATGGCACCTCCGTCGAGTTTAAAATATCCAGTAGGTATCGTATACATTTTCATGAAGTAAAAGTAGAGAATAATTTGTGGATGGTAATGTGGTCTTTCGGATTGGCTAAGATTGCGTAAATGTTGCTTTATATGGGTGATTGCAATAAGTAATGTTAAATCCTGTTCTTCCTAATAAAGCTTAGTCATAGGTTTTCTGCATTAATCATACATTTGTAAGGTATGGAAACGTTTGTCAATAAAGTAGCCAATAGTGGTATTATCACGCTTAATCTAGAAGATTATTTACCTCAAAAGATTCGGATCTTTGATATCAAAGACTTTCTGTTTATGGGATTAATTCTCAAGGAGAAAGATTTTCGGGCTGCTTTACTCGAGCACGATTGGGAGCAGTATCGCGATTATGATGTTATCCTTACTTGCAGTGCCGATGCCATCATTCCCGTATGGGCCTATATGTTGCTAGCCACGAATTTGCAGTCTATGGCGAAAAGCATTGTGATGGGCAGTGAAACCGAGGGCAGAAAGCAATTATTGTTGCAACAAATTAGGTCTATCGATGCCACCCCATTTAGAGATCAGCGCGTAGTTATAAAAGGATGCGGTGAAGTGCCTATTCCTGATGAGGCCTATGCTGCTATCACGTTTCAACTAAAGCCGTATGTAAAGAGCATTATGTATGGTGAGCCTTGCAGCACAGTGCCCGTATACAAAAAGAAAAATGGTGAATCCAAGCTCAGTATATGAGAAAATTATTCCTTGTTATCATTGGGCTGAGTTCTCTTTCTGGTTTTGCTCAGACAGATACAGTTCGTTATCGAGTAAATGACATGCCCATCGATATGCCACCGCTGAGTTATTCGCCGCTGCGCGTGAGTGCGCCCCCAGTTCCTAAAAATTTCTCGCTATTTGGGGAGCGAATGCCGATGGAAATCAGAGATGTTCGCGAACGTTTCGACAGAGAATTGATGGTAAATCAGTACATGCAAGGTACTACTGCCTATATCGTAAAGCTAACGACTCGTTGGTTGCCTTTTATCGAAGAGCGCTTGGCTGCTAATGGTGTGCCCGACGATTTTAAATATTTATGTGTTGCCGAAAGTGCCTTACAAAACCAAGTATCGAAAGCCGGAGCTGTTGGTTTTTGGCAGTTTATGAGCGGTACGGCATTGCTCTTTGGTTTGTATATCGACGGAGAGGTTGACGAGCGATATAATGTAGAGAAATCAACAGACGCCGCCTGCCAGTATTTAAAATCGGCCTATGCGAAATTAGGCAATTGGACTAATGCTGCGGCATCCTATAATTGCGGAGTTGCGGGTCTGCAAAATGCCCTGAACGCGCAAGGCGAAAATAGTTTCTATAATACCTTATTGCCCGATGAGACAATGCGTTATATTTTTCGTATTGCAGCGCTTAAGTATATCCTTTCAAACCATGAGCGCATGGGCTTTCGGTTTAACGAAGAGGATTTGTATAAACCCTTATTAGTGAAGCGCGATACCATAAATACCGGATTAGGAAGTTTGGTGGATTATGCCAAATTAAAAGGCACCCATTATAAAACGCTGAAAGTGCTTAATCCGTGGTTACGCGACAAAGAACTTAAAAATGCTAAGGGACGTAACTATGTGATTTTATTGCCTATCGACTAATTCGTTGGTATATCTATAATCCTTCTCAATCGCTTTTACCCTACCTTTGCGGCATGAGAAACGTTTTCGTAGTTGTAATGCCCCTCTTTCTGTTGATTTCGTGTCATCGAAATAATATTCGCGAGCAACAACAATGGGCCGAAATTTTTACGCGTAATGGTGCTGATTCCGGATGTTTTGAATTGGCCGATAATAGTCACGAGCAAGTATTTTATTATAATCTGGATCGAGCGTCTCGTCGCTATAGTCCGGCATCTACTTTTAAAATCGTGAATTCTTTAATTGCCTTAGAAACTGATGTCGCACCAGATGAGAATATGGTGATTGCTTGGGATGGTGTGGTTAGACCTCGCGCCGAATGGAACAAAGATATGAATATGCGCGAGGCCTTTGCTGTAAGTTGTTTGCCTTACTATCAAGAGATTGCCCGTCGTATTGGTGCTATAGAAATGCAAAAATGGGTTGATACGTTGAATTACGGAAACCGACGTATAGGCGGTAAAATCGATGAATTTTGGCTCAATGATACTATGCTGATTTCGGCTGATGAGCAGGTGGGCTTTATGAAGAAATTGTATTTTGATAAATTGCCATTTGCGCAACGCACACAGCGTATTGTTCGCAACCTGATGTTGCGCGAAGACAGCACAGCCTATCGCTTATATTATAAAACCGGCACCTCAGTGCATGATCATCATACTATGGGTTGGCTGGTTGGATTTATTGAGCGTAAGGAAGTGCAAAAAGGCGTACTCACACATACCGAAGAAACGAATTATAAACCGTATTTCTTTGCTATGAATTGCGAGACTGCAGATACAACCAAGGATATGATGACTATGCGACTGAATATTTTAAAAGACGTTTTGCGCGAACGGCAGATCCTGAAATAATAACCCATCCCGAAACACAACCATGGAAGTAACGCACACCGAATATTTGATAAGTAGTCCGGATGTTGGCAAATGCCCTCGTCCAACCTTACCTGAAATTGCCTTTATAGGACGAAGTAATGTAGGGAAGTCGTCGTTGATTAATATGCTCAGTAATAAAAAGGAGCTGGCTAAGGTTTCGTCCTCACCGGGTAAGACCCAGATGATTAATCACTTTCTCATCAATAAAAATATGTTTTGGGTCGATTTACCGGGATATGGTTTTGCGAAGGTGGCTCAAACCAAACGCCATGCTTGGACGAAAATGGTATGGGAGTATTTTGAGAAGAGAGATAATCTGCAAACCTTATTTGTTTTAATCGATAGCCGACATACTCCACAACAACTGGATATTGATTTTGTGAATAAGCTTGGACAAAAAGCAGTGCCCTTTACGATAGTATTTACTAAGGCCGATAAAGAAAGCCAGAAAGTGGTGAGCGATCATGTGTCGCGATTTAAACAAGCATTACTTAAAACCTGGGATGAATTGCCTCCTATTTTTGTGACTTCGGCCGAAAAGCGTTGGGCTCGTAAAGAGGTATTGGCCTATATCGAAGAACTGCGTAAAAATTATGTTCCGGCAGAAGTCTTGAAACAAGAATTATCAGAGCCTCCAGTAAATCCGTAAACCCTTCTTTACAAAAGCACGATTCGATAAGTCTTCTCATAGTAGACTGCATCGTATTTATTGTTAGCCAAGATAGTAGATGATAAAGATTCATTACTTCGTAAAGGCTTAATGATTCTGATGTAATGGTAGTTTGCTATTCATTAATCGAGATGAACGACTTGATGACGGTTAGGAACTATCACATCTGGAAATCCTTTTTTGCGTAAACGCTGCTGAAATTCTTGTTGCACTTCATACTCGCCATGAACGACAAATAACTTTTTTACAGCTTCAGGATTCTGGCAAGCCAGAAATTGACAAAGATCATCATAATCGCCATGGGCACTCATACTACGTATGCTACCTATCGAGGCATTCACTTCAAATTCTTGTTGATAAATACGCACCGGATTTTCGCCACGCATCAGTTTGGCGCCGAGAGAATGAAATTCACAAAAACCAACCATAAGGATTGTGTTTTTGGGATCTTCGATACTATTGGCAATATGGTGTTTCACACGACCCGCTTCGGCCATACCAGAAGCAGAAATGATAACCATGGGCTCATGCCTATTATTCAGGGCTTTTGAGTCTTGGGCATCTGTAATAAATGTCAATCCATTAAAATCAAAGGGATCCTTATCTATTTTCATCAGGTCTACCACATGTTTATTATACAGCTCGCTGTGTTTTTTAACGATGGCCGTGGTTTTGGTAGATAGCGGACTATCGACATAATATTTTAAATCTGGTAAACGTCCTTGGGTCTCGAGTTTATTTAGCGCATATAAAATTTCTTGCGTACGCCCTACACTGAAGGCCGGAATAATTAACTTGCCTTTATTGTCTATGCATGTGGCTTGAATATATCCGAGCAATAATTCTTCGGTACCTTCAATCTCTTCGTGTAAGGAATTGCCGTAGGTGCTTTCGATAATGATATAATCTGATTGTTCGAAGGTTTCTGGTGAACGGAGAATCACATCACGGTAGCGACCAACATCCCCACTAAATGTAATGCGAGTGGTTTTGCCCTCTTCGCGAATGGTAAGGTGCACGGCAGCACTGCCTAGAATATGACCAGTATCGGTGTATTCGAAGGAGATATCATCATCGAGCTGACAAGGTTGATGATATGGCACTTCCACAAAGTGAGGAAACACGTTATTCGCATCAGCCACCGAGTATAAAGGTTTGATATAGGGTAATCCTCTTTCGGCCCGTCGTTTATTGACAAAGGCCACATCAGACTCTTGAATAAAAGCGGAGTCGAGTAATAAAATCTCGGTTAGATCTGCTGTGGCTGGGGTGCAATAAATTTTACCGGCATAACCTTCCTTCACCAGCTTGGGCAATAATCCCGAATGGTCGATATGAGCATGAGAGAGAATCATGTAGTCTATCTCTGTAGGATCGAAACCAAAATGTTGATTAAAATCGAGAGTATCAGGCCCTAAACCCTGAAACAGCCCACAATCAAGGAGGATTTTCTTTCCATTTTTTAAATGAATGATATGCTTAGAACCTGTAACCGTGCGGGCTGCACCATGGAAGGAGATTTTCATTTTTTCTGTATTTATGTACTTAGTCTAACGAAATATAGTATATTAGCGTCTAATTCGCGTAAATATACGCCATTCGGCACGAATCATGATTGATTTTGGCGTGGGTTCATTTACTAAACGATATAATTGAGAAACATGAGAATTACTATTTCGGTATTGTCCTTGCTGGTGTTGCTAACAGGTGTTACCGGCTGTAAAAAATACAATCAGGTAGATAATTCAGGTACCGTGAAAACGCCATACATTTTGTATATCGGTGGGTATAATGGCACCTTGCACAAAACGAATGATGCCCTTTATTTCAACTCGCTTTTTCCGACCGACAATTCAACGGTTCGTCAGGTGTTAGCTGCGGATACGATGTTGATGTACTTGAAGCAGAATTTTTATTTTAGTCGAAACGAAGGGGCTGCCTTTAAGCAATCGAACGATCATCCTAGAGATTTTCAGGACTTATTCTACAAATACTATTTACCCAATCAGGCCTTGTACGAGTTGGCTATCGACAAGAAAGTATATCTGTGCTCGAAGACGGGCTTAGAGTTTAGTACGAATAACGGCGAAACATTTACACAAGAGACAAATTGGGCAGTGGGTAGTCCGTCCATTACGCCAACGTCGATTACGCAAATCGATAATAACAACTTGTACATTATCCAGGATAGCAACAAGGTGTATGAGAAAAAGCCGGGTAATCCATGGACAAAAATCAATCAAGTGACCCCATTGCCAATCATAGGCACTTGGTATATCTCTCATCAGTCTAATACCTTATACGCAGCTCATTTCGAAGGAAGTGCAGGTATTTATTATAGCACCAATGCCGGTGCTGATTGGAGTGCTTGTACAGGGATTCCTAAAAATCGTAAAATATTATTCGCAGCAGAATCATTGAGTCGTAATAAGACTTTTTTTGCTGGTTTAGACAGCGGTGGCTTATACCGCCTCGATCCGGTAGCACACAGCTTTTCTGCTTCTGGTATTGGTTTGCCATGGTATGCTAAAGTCCATTTTGTTGTTGGCAAAAAGGTAGTTTACCGCACTGATGTTGAACGTTACTATCATTTTTGTGCGACGGATGTTGGCTTGTATATCAGTGAAGATGATGGTATTAATTGGCGTCTGATACGCAGTGGCGCTTATTCTTCCCTTTTCTAAATCGTATGCCGAAGTCGACGCTACTTTCGGTAATTCTACTCTGTTGTGTTTTTTCTTTACAGGCTTCGGATAGCTTAGTCTTGCGTAAGCATATTGTTGTGAATAAAGCACGTCTGCTGAGCGTAGATCCCTTAGGCCATATCTATTTAGTAAAAGAGAATAACTCATTATTGAAATTTTCGGCACAAGGGGATAGTCTGGGTACTTTTAATGAAATCAAAAAAGGAAAGATAACGGCTATCGATGCAAGTAATCCTTTACGGGTATTATTGTTGTACGGCGATTATAATCAATTGGTGATTCTGAATAATATGATGTCGCAACGCAGTACTTTATCGTTAAATATGCTTGGCGTAAGCAATCAGTTAGCTATGGCAGCCTCGGCCGATGGTAATATTTGGTTGTTTGATGCCGTAGCTGGAGAATTCATCAAAGTGGATGAAAATCGGCAAATCTTGTCGCGGGTGAGTGTGCGAAATCAATCACAAGAAATTAGTTGGCCGGCTCGCATTTGTGAATCAGATCGATCGGTGTATTTGATAGATACTAGTAACGGTATTCGGAAATTTGACCTCTATGGTTTATACCTAAACACCTATCATTTCACGGGTTCCGATGTGATGGTAATGAGCCCCTATATTTTCTATTATCAAGCCCCTACGCTGCATGCCTATCAGATGCAGACCCTTACAGAAACAGCATTACAGATACCTGACCCAGAGCGCGTTATTCAATATCAGATTTTTGATACTTCTTTCTATGTGCTTCGTCCAGATGGCTTAGATATTTATCAAATCAAACATGATTAGCGTTGTCCCACAAAGGGGTTATTCATTTTCTCAAAGCCGATTTGGGTTTGAGGCCCATGTCCGCTGTATATAATCGTTTCATCAGGTAATGGGAACAATTGCGTATGAATACTTTTCACTAAGGTGTCATAATCGCCGCCGGGTAAATCGGTGCGACCAATACTTTGTTGAAAGAGCACATCGCCTGCGATCACAAATTGTTGTTTTTGGTGATAAAAGCACACGCTGCCCGGCGAATGGCCCGGCGCTAGTAAAACTTGGAGTCGATCCTCTCCTAACACAATGTCTTCGTCAACAGAGAGATAATAATCGGGTTGGGGCGAGCTGACAAAGGTGAGACCAAATCGTGCACCCGATTCTTTGGCGTTATCAAACACCGGTCTGTCGAGTTCGTGAAAGGCAAACGGAACTTGATACTTCATCTTTACCGCAGCATTGCCAAAAATATGATCGATATGCGTATGGGTATTAAGCAAAAGAATAGGCTGTAGTTGTTTGCTTTGAATTTGGGCAAAAAAGTGATCAAATTCATGCAAATCGTACATGCCCGGATCGATAACAATAGCCTGTTTATTTTCGTTGTACAGGAGATAGGTATTTTCTTGAAAAGGACCGTAAGTATAGGATTCGATGGTAATCATCGGCATTTTTTATGGACAAAGATAAGCGAATGGAATTCTGAAAAAAGAGCTAGTATTTATCGCATCCTTTAACTTACTCATCTACCTGCAGTCTGTACTGCCTCTAAATTGCCGGTGATGATGTACTTTTAATGTCTGAACCGACAGCATGCATTCATGACACGTAGTATCCTATTCATCATTATTCTTTTTGCATCCTTTCGCGAAGCAAGGGCTCAGGCATCGTGGGAGACCTTTGGTCAAAATCGTGTTCAGTATCGTATATTTTCGTGGAAGTACTATGATAGCACTCACTTTCGTGCTTTTTACTACGACTATGGGAAGGCTAATGCTTTGTATGCGCTGAATTTGGCTGAGCAAGAACTCAATCATATTGTTTATATGATGGGAGGTAGACTCAATAAAAAACTCAATATTATTTTATACAATTCTTTTGGCGATTATCGGCAAACTAATTTAGGACGAAAGAATGACGAGCTCAATCAGGCCAATGGAGGAAAGGTAGATGTGACGGGTGATAATATCCCTATTTACTTTAATGGCGATCACAATCATCTCGTAAAGCAAATCCGCAGTGGGATTGCTCGGGCCATCAAAGACAATATGTTGTTCGGCGATAATATTAAGGATGTGGTAAAAAATGCCGTTAAAATGAATTTGCCAGAATGGTATACGAGTGGATATGTAGCTTTTATTGCCGAAGAATGGAGCTCCGATAAACAAGCTTCGTTGCAAGCCATGTTGGAAACAAGTCATAAGAAATTTGATGAGCTTGCTACCAATAATCCCTTGCTGGGTGGACAAGCTTTTTGGCATTTCTTGTCGGAAGGATATGGCGAAAATGCTGTTTCTAATTTACTCTATCTTACCCGCTATCGAGAGAATGTAAACACGGCGATAGAAATAGTTTGTAAAAAATCAGCCAAGGAAGTCTTTGCGGAATGTGCTTCTTTTTACAACAAATCATCTGTAATATTAAACAGTCAGGATACCCTTTCTGGTCGAAGAATATTTACAGAAGTGAATGTGGCTAAAGGTGCACAGTATGGTCCTTTTGCCGTTTCTCCCAGTGGACGAGAATTGGCCTATGTCGAAAAGAAGGATGGGCAATATCGTATTTATATTCAAGATGTTCGATATCATAAGACCTTTCTCATTATTGATGGTGGGATTCGGGCTATGCAAGAATTAGCCGATCCAGATTATCCCATGTTATGCTGGAGTCCGAGCGGTAATAAATTGGCTGCCTTGTATCAACAAAAAGGCATGCTGCAATTGCGCATTTTTACTACCGGCAAACGAATTATGGAAAAACGGCGCATTCCACCAAATCGAATCGATCGAATTACCGGGATGTGTTTTATGGGCGACGAAAGTATGATGGCGGTTACCGGAATTCGTAAAGGACAAAGTGATTTGTATACGCTCACCATTCGCAATAGTCGCTTCACCCAAATTACGAATGATCTCTATGATGATAAATCACCGGCCTATGTAGAGAATGGTTTGCAAAGTGGTATTCTTTTTCTATCAAACCGCAGTACGCCATTTTTGAGCACCAATCAAAGTGACGATTTTACACCTAAGTTTAATTTGTTTTTATATAATGAATCGAGAGGCACTAATCTTTTGGCCCTTAGTGCCAATCCGAAAGGCACTATTCATGATCCGATGCAGTACGGTATCGAGGCTTTTTCTTATCTCGAAGACAATCAGGGACAATGTACCCGTAAAGTGGTAAGTCTCGTTAAGCGACAGGAAACAACGGATACTCTTCGCGTTGATGATGCAGCGCCCGTGCCATTTACTATTCTCAATCAAAGCTTTATTCATAGCAAATCATCAATAGCAGAAATTGTTCGCGATCAAAAGAAATATCGAATCTATGTAACACCCTACTCTGTATTGGCAGATAGTGATAAAGCCTTTCGTGATATGAGTATGGCTATGAAAGACAGCATTACTGTGGATACATTGTCTGCTGTTTTCTTACAACCTGCTCAGTATTATACGCCCTTTGATGATGAACAAGATTCAAGTATGGTGCTAAAGGAGGCATTTCAAAAAATACAGAAATCAACATCGCGATTCGCTGCCTTTGTGCAAGCCGCAGCAGGGATAAAGGCTAAGGTATATCGGTCTAATTTTTATCCTGATTATATTCAAACTTCGCTCGACAATACGCTTCTCTTTACCCGATATCAGCCGATTGGAAGTCAGTTTAACAATGTACAACTCTCAGGCTTTTTGACGTCTACCCTCACGGATGTGATGGAAGATTATAAGTTAACGGGAGGGGCTCGTTTAGGGGCAGATTTTAGTTCGCTCGATTATTTTTTTCGATTTGCTAACTATCGTCGCCGAGTAGATTGGGATTTGCTGTTTTATCATTCACGAAGTTCTCAACAAGGGCCTGCGCCGCTGCCTTATTATTCGCCGTATCTTGTTTTTGGGAAACGAAGCATGGAGTACTTGCAAACTAATTTCACCTATCCATTGGATATGTTGAGGAGCATTCGTTTTCAATTGGGGGTACGCTACGATCAAACTCGATATTTAGCTAAAGAGCAGTATAGTATTGCGATTCCGGATCAGCATACCTACTGGATGGTTGGCAAACTAGAGTATGTGTATGATAACACAATCAATCCATTATTGAATATCTGGAAGGGCACACGGGCCAAAGTATTTACTGAATATCAGTGGCAACTCGATGGCAGTAAAAAAGGATTCGTGAATGTTGGCTTTGATGCGCGTCATTATAAGACCTTATATAAAAACATGATTTTGGCTTCGCGTTTTGCCGGAGCATCGAGTACAGGTAAAGCGCGTATTCTTTATTATTTGGGCGGTGTAGATAATCCACTGAATGCTCAATTTGATAATCGTACCGTGGTAAATATTGATGCCAATTATGCTTTTCAATCTTTAGCTACCAATCTACGGGGTTACAAGCAAGGAGCCCGCAATGGCAGTGGCTTTATTGTATGGAATGAAGAGGTTCGATTGCCCATCTACAATACATTTTTCAGAAGGCCGATTAAATCTGGGTTGATTCGAAATCTGCAATGGGTAGCCTTTGCTGATGCCGGATTTGCGATGTCAGGATTTTATCCTACGGCAGATAATATTGTGAATCAAATTCGCATACGAGATAATCAATCGAACATTAGTGTTTATCTCGAACGTGATTTTGGATTAGGATATGGTACTGGATTACGTACTCGTTTTTTAGGCTATTTTGTCCGCGGCGATTTCGCTTGGTCTCTTGCCGGTTCGCGCAAACCTATGCTTCACCTCTCCTTGGCTACCGACTTTTAATACATGATAAGGTCTCTGTTTTGCATCAGTTTATTTTATTCGCTGCTTGTTGGTCATGTATGGATTGCTCATGCCCAACAGCAAGATAGTTTATCGACATTACAGAAAAAAAACGAGACCAATATCCAAGGGGTATTTGTGCTCGAAGGAATCGTAAAGGATGCTACAACAGGCGATCCTATTTCGTTTGCTACGCTTATGTTTCCGGGCACCGGCAAAGGGGTAAAGGCCGATGTGGATGGTAAATTTACCTTCGAAGATAAGTCGCTACCGGGCGATACTTTGTTTGTTACTTCGGTGGGATATGCCAAACAAGTGCTCATCATCGATAGAAACTTATCGTATCAAAAATTACATATTAGTCTGGAGAGAAGTTCAGTCGTGATGAAGGATTTTGTCTTGCATGTCTCAAGAGACCCTGCGTTATCTTTGATAAAAAAAGTAATTCGCAATAAGGAAATTAATAATTACGACAAAGCGTCTAACTATCATTATGAGGTATATAATAAGCTAGAGTTGGATATTAATAAAATTCCGAAGAAGGCCTTTCAGGTATCGCCACTCTTGCGCAAGTTTGATTTTGTACAAAATTTTATTGATTCAAATTCAGAAGACAAACCCTTTCTTCCCTTGTTTCTTACCGAAACAATTTCTGATTTTTATTATCAGCGGAAACCGAAAAAGATGAAAGAGCTGATTAAAGGTTCGCGCATTTCGGGCTATAAAAACCAAAGTGTAAGTCAGTTGTTAGGTTCTATGTATCAAAATATCAATGTATACAATAATAGTATTTTGGTATTTGAGGTGGGTTTTACAAGTCCAATTGCCGACGATGCGCCTTTCTTTTACCGATATCAAATTACCGACACGCAAATTGTACAAGGGAAACGATTTTATCAGGTGGCATTTACACCGAAACGAAAAGGAGAACACACTTTCGAGGGTGATATTTGGATACATGATACAGATTATGCAGTGCAAAAGGTGTATATGGTTGTTACCAAAGAGAAGAACATTAACTGGGTCAATAAAGCAACTATGATGCAAGAGTTTACTTGCATCGAAGACACGCTTTGGTTTCTTACTAAGGATAAATTTTTTGTTGATTTTTTACCCCCGCAAGGAGATAAGATTGCTGGATTTATGGGCCGAAAAACAACCAGCTATCGAAACATCAGTGTAAATCAAGCAGAAATAGAGGCCATCTTCTCGGATAAAAAAAATACGAGTGATACCGAATTGCAGCCGGATGCCTTAAACCGCGATGAAAATTATTGGAATTCAGTTCGGCATGATTCCTTGTCGAAAAATGAGAAGTCGATTTATCGGATGATTGATACGATACAGCATTTGCCTGTTTACGAGCATTATTATAATTTAATTTATTTTCTCAGTACGGGGATACGAAAAGTGGGTCCCATAGAAATCGGACCCTTGTATAATTTGTACAGTCAAAATACAGTAGAAGGAAGTCGTTGGCGTTTTACGCTAGGCACTACGCCCAAGTTATCGAAATCTCTTTATCTGCAAGCCTATGTAGCCTATGGTGTAAAAGACCAGCGTTATAAATACTTTGGGAGTGCATTATGGTTGTTGAAACGAAATCCGCGCATTTATTTGTATGGCGAATGGAAGCATGATTTGGATAATCATGTAAATAATTATGATGATGCGGGATCGTTGGATAATATTTTCGGCACCCTAGGTCGAAAAAAAGTGCCTTGGAAACTAGCCTTTGTAGACCAACAGCGATTTGAGTTCTTCAGGAGTTATTTTAATGGGTTTAGCTATCACTTTTCTGCCCAACGAAAGCAATTTAGTCCTTATGCTCCTTTGCCCGATATCGGAAACGCTGTTACGGGCGATAGTATGCAAAATCGTGCAATTGGTAGTGTAGAAGCGGGACTAGAATTACGCTTTGCATATCACGAACGATTTGTAGAAGGCAATTACTATCGAACCAGTTTGGGGACAAAGTATCCGGTGTTACGATTGTATATGGCTCGCGGCTTTAAAGATATTGTAGGCGGCCAATATGCATATACCAAGTTGCAGTTTACCGCATCACATACCAAGCGCATTCCACATGCTGGTTCTCTATATTATAACCTCTTTGCTGGGAAAATTTTTGGCACCTTGCCCTATTCTTTGTTAGAGGTGCATCCCGGAAATGAGTTTTATTATTATGATGCCCATGCTTTTAATATGATGTATCGATACGAATATCTTAGCGATGCCTATGCAGGACTCATCATGGAGCATTCGATGGGCCCCTTATTTTTCAAGTACATTCCTTATATACAAAAAATGAAATGGCGTACTTTCTGGAATTTGAAAGGTGTATATGGTAGTTTGTCGGATGCTAATCGGACGCTCAATCTCACACCTAGTTATCCTTTTCAAACCTTGAGTCGTTCGCCTTATCTTGAAGTGGGTACAGGAATAGAAAATATTCTAAAAATATTTCGATTTGATGCGGTGTGGAGAGTACTTCCTAATCATAATCCTGGCGAGTCGGCTATGCGTCGCTTTGGCGTGTTTGGCAGCATGAAGTTTACCTTTTAATGCGCATAAAAAAAGGAGGCAATAACCTCCTTTCTTGTGATTGTTGAATGATTTATTTTTTATTCAGGGCTTTGATACGATCGAATAATTCATATTCACCACCTTCTTCGTAACCGCTATGTTGGTAAACGATTTTGCCATTTTGATCAACGATAATTGCGTAAGGAATATTTTGAAAATTGAGAGATCGTTTTAAATCAGCATTCGGGTCGGTATATGCCGGAAAGTTCCAACCTTGCGATTTTGCATATGTTTTTACCATGGCGGTAGAGCGGGCATCATCTATAGAAATCGTCATATAGTTAAACGAAGTTTCTTTCTGCCAATCGCCTAACTTGTCTTTGATGTTTTTGATTTCTTGCTTACAAGGGATGCACCAAGTGGCCCAAAAGCTCACTAAGGTAACCTTACCTTTTTCGAAGGCATCATTAAACGCAATTTGTTTTCCGCTGATGTCGCGAATTTGCGTGTTCGGTAAATCTTGAGATTGGGCGAAGGAGCCGATGCTGAAGAGAGCAAAACAAGCACTGAGCATTATTTTTTTCATGTTATGTATCTTTTTAGGTATCGTAAATGTAGTTTCTTTTTTGGGCTTGTGGTCACCTAATGCTTACTTAACGGCAGATTAATGTTTGAAATGTCTCATGCCGGTGATGATCATTGCCAGTTTGTTTTCTACGCAATAGTTAATACTGTCTTTATCGCGGATACTACCACCGGGTTGTATAAAGGCCGTAATCCCTTTCGCATGAGCCATTTTTACGCAATCGTCGAAAGGGAAAAAGGCATCAGAGGCTAGTACAGTTCCATCAAGCGAGGCCCCAAATTGTTCGGCCTTTTCGATTGCTTGTTTCAGGGCATCGATGCGCGATGTTTGTCCGCAGCCCTTACCTAATAATCGTCCTTCTTTCACTAAAGCAATCGCGTTCGACTTTAGGTGTTTACATACAAGATTCGCAAAGAGCAAATCTGCTTTTTCTTGTTCTGTAACTGTTCGTCCACCGGCATCGTTCCATTCGGTAGTGTTTCCTAAATCACTATCCTGGATAATGGTTCCATTTAATAAGCTCTTGCTTTGTTGTTGAACAGTATATTGTGCATGCCATTGCAATAAAATTCTATTTTTCTTTTGTTGAAGAATTGCAAGGGCAGCTTCCGAAAATTGAGGTGCCAATAAGACTTCAAAAAAGATATCATGAATCGCTAAGGCCGTTGCTTCATCAATAGGAGCATTGCATACCAATACCCCGCCAAAGGCCGATTCGGGGTCACCGGCTAATGCTGATTGCCAAGCTTCGAGAACGGTAGTGCGTGTGGCTATGCCGCAAACGTTTGTATGCTTTATAATCGCAAATACAGTCTGTTGTTTGGCATCAAACTCACTGATGAGTTGCAGGGCTGCATCGACATCCACCAAGTTATTATAGGATAGTTCTTTTCCGTGTAATTGCTGAAAGATATCGTTGGGTTTGCCAATAAATTGGGCCTGCTGATGAGGGTTTTCGCCATATCGGAGAATACTGGTTTCGGTATTAAAATAATCGTCGATGGCGATATCGTAACGGCGTACAACGGTAAAAGCCTGGGCCGCTAATGTGCGTCGTTGTTCGAGACTTAATTCGCCTTGCTGATTGATGAGCCATTGTTCTACCAAACCGTATTGATGTTTAGAAGAGATGACGGCCACATGATTGAAATTCTTAGCGGCCGCACGAATCATAGAAGGACCGCCGATATCTATTTTTTCGATGATGAGTTTTTCGTCGTTGGTCTG
>JBEISB010000087.1:0-9088 GCA_040375635.1 Chitinophagaceae bacterium
AATCGGTGTGGGTAATGAATTGATTTCAACCGTTGTGCGACAAGGTTGTGCCGTCTGAAAATACTCGGCATACAATTTATTATACGTTTGAAAATCGCGCTTCATGTTTACCAGAAAAACGGTTACGTCTACTAAGTTCTCCCATTTACTGCCACTCTCTTCGAGCACAATGCGTACATTATCGAATACATTCCGACACTGGGCCTCAAAATCGAAGCTGATAAAATTCCCGTTCTTGTCTAAGGTTAGTCCTGGGATTTCGTTAGTAACCGTGCGCGGTCCGATTCCAGAAAGAAATAACAAATTCCCTACGCGACGAGCATGTGGGTAAGCCCCAACTGCCTGCGGCGCCTTGGAGGTTGAAATAATATCACTCATAATCTTAATCCATTAATCGACCAAAGATAAGGGAGCCTCTTCGGGTTTCCTACCGAACAAAAAAAAATCCGGATGCTAAGACACCCGGATTCTCAAGAAGACTTAGCCGCTTAATCTCTATTCACTGTCATTTTCTTACTCAATATATTTTTTCCATCGCTCAAGGTATATAAATACATACCAGACGATAAGGTTTCTGTAGATATAGGCATATAGTTTAAGCCTTTCACCGCGTTGACCCTACGACTAATCACTGTTTCTCCCATGGCATTCATCAAACTAAATGTGTATTGACTTTCTTTCGCGCTCTCGAAAACAATTTGCGCGCGATTATTGGCTGGATTTGGAATGCAATTCAGCAAATCGAACTGATACGCAGTTAGATTACTAACAGCCGTTGGCCAACATGGGGTCGGACTTACAATGATTCGGTAATAATCTAAGTTGATCACTGTATCCACTTTGTTACCCGGATATAGTGATGGCAGCAACGCATTAAGCAAGGGATTTGTACTGCTCATATTGCTTAAATAAGCGCGAACTGGTGCCGATAAGGCAATGGTTCCGGCAGCCGTCCCCGTAGGTACAAGTCCGCTAATGTTTACACAAGCCAAGGAGTCGCCAGGAACTACCAAACGCGTAAAATTACTTTTCGGAAAAGCAGCGCCAGCAGCAGGTAAACCAGCAGGAACACTAGCTACGCTCAAATACGAAGGCAGGCCTCCAATATTGGCATTAAAAACGAAAGAATCGATATCGGCTGTAATAGCACCCGCTATTGGCGTAGTAATATTGATGACAGTATCCTTAGGCGCCTTGATATACAGAATTTGTTGGTAATTGGTACCTGGACAAGCATTAGCGAAGTTGGTAGCACTATCTGGAACAATATAGCCATTCCCCGGACCAACAAGGGTGCCAGGTACACAAACTTGTGCAAACATTTTAGCCGACAGCAATAGCAATGAGAATAAGATTGTAGATTTTTTCATAATAAAGTTTTGGCTAAAGGTAATCATTTGCTACTTTTCTCAAAAATCTAACATGAAGAAACTATACAGCGTTCTTTTGCTTGCCCTATTTTCTATTTCTGCCTGTGCGCAAATCGCTAATCTATCCGGAACCGTTGTCGATTCGACCAGCCACGAAAGTTTAACCGGGGTTACCTTACTACTGCAAAATAAGGCCGTTGGCAGAACCGATGTATATGGAGATTTTACCTTAACGCTGCAACCTGGCGACTACAATATCACCTTCACCTATACGGGCTATGAGCCGCTGGTAAAAACGATTCATGTTGCTGCCGGAGCCAACAATAAAGTCTCGGTTGCTTTACTGGCTAAATCAGAAGCCCTGAAGTTAATCACTGTAAGTGGGAGCCGGTTCGAAAAACGAATTGCCGAAGAAGTGGTTTCGATGGAGGTGATAAAGCCTTCCTATATCATGCAAACGGCAACCAATTCGCTCGATGATGCCTTGCAAAGAGTACCTGGCGTTGATGTTGTCGAAAATCAAGTCAATATCCGCGGCGGCTCAGGATGGAGCTATGGAGCAGGCAGCAGGGTGTTAGTCTTGGTTGATGATATGCCGATGCTGACAGCCGATGCAGGAGACGCCAAATGGGATTATCTACCCCTCGAAAATTGCGAACAAGTAGAAATCATCAAAGGTGCTTCTTCTTGTCTTTATGGATCGTCGGCTTTAAATGGAGTGATTAATTTCAGGACCGGGTTTGCTAAAAACAAACCCCGCACTAAGGCGATGTTGTATAATGGCATGTATGGTAATCCGCGTGAAAAAAGTTGGGCTTGGTGGGGCAAACAACAACCCGGATTTCAAGGGGGATATTTTATGCACTCACAGTCTTTTGGTCAACTAGACATGGTGTTAGGATCGGCATGGTATGGCGAAGATTCATATCTGCAAGGCGACTTAAACCGCAGAGGTCGAGTGAATTTGAATATTCGATATCGATCTAAAAAACACCAAGGTCTAACCCTTGGAATGAATGGAAATCTGCAGTTAAATAAAAGTCAGACCTTCTTTTTTTGGCAGCCCGATTCTATACATGGCACAAAATATTTACAGCCTTATGGCGGATTAGCCGATTCGACCACGACCTTAAATAAAAATCAAGGCCAAAGAATGAATGTCGACCCTTACATTCAATATTATACCAAGAGAGGAGCCCGACATATTCTCAGAACGCGTTGGTTTCGGAGTATCAATGATATCCCAGAAAAACAACAATCCTCGCAAGCCGATACGTACTATGGCGAATATCAATTTCAGCAAGCCTTACATAGCCAGCATAAACTAGTAAACAATATCAATGTGGTGGCCGGACTAACCAGTAGCTACAGCAATGTAAAAGGCGTATTGTTCGGCGCCCATACTGTTTTTAACACAGCCCCCTATGCTCAACTCGAAAAGAAGTTTAACAAACTATGGACATCTCTAGGTGTTAGGTATGAAGCCAACCAGGTAGACACCTATAGAGTAGAGAAGAAACCCGTCTTTAGGGCCGGACTGAATTATGAATTAGCAAAAGCTACTTTTTTAAGAGCCTCCTTCGGGCAAGGGTATCGTTACCCATCGATAGCAGAGCGATTTGTCAAGACAAATTTTGGGGCCTCAAGTGTGTTACCTAATCCCGGATTGGCCTCTGAAACAGGATGGAGTGCAGAGATTGGAATCAAGCAAGGCTTTAAGATAGGCACTTGGATGGGAATTGTTGACGTAGCCGGATTTTGGTCTGAGTACAATAAAATGATGGAATTCAACTTCGGGCTTTATCTTCCAGAAGACTCACCCGTTGTGCATAATGCTCTTGATTATTTAGGCTTTCGATCTATTAATGTGGGTAGCGCCCGAATTAATGGTATCGACATTTCGATCATGGGGCAAGGTAAATTATTAGGTACCACAAGCAAGTTAGTATTCGGCTATACGCATATGAATCCGATGTTGTTAAGACCCGACTCGGCGATTATAGTCAATGTGAGTGGTAATAGTAAGACCTTAAAATACCGTTACCGACATAGCCTTAAAATGGATCTCGAACATAGCTACAAGAAAATTTGTGTAGGTAATACCTTACTCTATACCTCTATGATGCAGAACATCGACGAAGTATTTGAGAATACAAAGCCTCAAGTCAATCCCTTTGGCTCTCTGTTCGAATATGGCACCGGATTACCGACTACCATCCATGCCTTCCGCCAGAAATATAATCGGGGAACTTTACTTTGGGATATTCGATTATCGTATCAGCTCAGCAAACAAACGAAGCTAGCCTTCATCACGAAAAACATACTCAATACCGTTTATGCCGAAAGGCCAGCCATTATCGGAGCCCCTAGAAATTTTACCTTACAATTGGCTGTTGATATTAATTAATCCTTAGGCTTTACGAGCAATCAGCATATAATGATCGAAGAAAAAAGTGTGACTGAGTAACTCTGTGCCTAGTAGTTCAAATCCTCTTCTCAATAAGTGGTTCTGATATTCATTCACATCAAGCTGTTGCGGATGCAATACATCTCCGGGCAGCAATCGAAATAGATGTTTAAAGATGGTATGGGTATGAGCATCAATCGTAATCACGAGGTAGGTTCCCTTTTGAGCACAGGCCGCCAGGGCATCAAAACTCTTGTGAATGTTTTGCACATGATTGATGGCGTTCATGCAAAAAATGGCATCAAATGGCTCGCTCGCCCGAAAATCTTCCATCGTTGCTTGTTGAAAGTTCACCCAGGGATAATCACGGGGATTAAAATGAGGTAAATCCTGCTGGTATTGATGCAGTAAGGGATCGAAGGCAGTTAGCGCATTGTGGGGCAGCGCCATAAAAATGCCGGCCGGACCGCAACCTGCATCCAGCACACGAAAAGAATCTTGCCAAGTAAAATAATGAGCGCAAGTCTGCAGCAGTTTCTGCCAATAGCCCAACTTCCAGTTTTTATACTGCTGTGGATCTTTCCCCTTCAAATAATATTGCCACCATTTTCTTTCTGCGAATTGAGCTGCTTTCCAACGCCAAGATTCAGTCATATCTTAGTCTTTCTGCAAACCTAAACTATTGTAACGACTCCTACTGCTAAGGCTCTAAAATTCTATGGGCAATATCTACGGGCAATCCTTTACTTTGCTGTATGAAGTTTTCAGTTGGGGATCCGGTATATGTAAAAAGTAATCAAGAAGAAGGAATCCTAGAAGAATTTATTGGGAAAGACATGGCTAGTATTCGGGTGAATACCCGTTCTTATTTCGTGTATCTCGAAGATCTCGAACATCCTTATTTGAGATGGTTTTTACAAAAAGAAAAATCAAAACCACCCAAGCCAAGGATAGAAGCCTTAAAGACCGAAAAAACGGGCAAACGACAGGCATCTCTTCCTGAGGGTATTTACTTGGTGTTTTATCCCCAGTTCAAGATTGACGATGATTTTGATCAGATTGAAAAGGCGAAAATTTTTCTGTACAACGAAACCGATTGTGAATATTTCTTTAGCTATGCCTGTCGGGTAAAGGGGACTGAATTTTTTGGGATTCAATCGGATATTCGGCCCATGACCTCATTCTATCTTCATGATATTGATTTTGAGGATATGGCCAACTCGCCACTTTTTGAATATCGATTTGTAGTAAAAGATTTACCTCAATTCGATAACGAAGATCAGTTTGTCCTCAAACCCAAGAAGTTATTCGAGAAAATAGAGACTATTCGTTTTGCAAACAGTCCATTCTTTCATTTCCTATTATTTACAGCAATCACGCCCCGAAAACCGTTAGAGGTCATCCCCAATCTACAGAAAGAGATAAAAAACACTACACCACCGCCTCCAACTCACTTTCGCTTTTCGAAGAACCGCCAAAACAAGGTTAATGAGCTCGATTTACATATCGAAAAGCTTGTCCCCCAGCATCATACATTAGCCAGCAGCGAAATCTTAACCATCCAAATCAAAGCCTTTCAGCAAGCCCTCGATCTTGCCATCGCCACCCAGCAATCGGCCCTCATTCTTATCCATGGGATTGGCAAAGGTACCCTCAAGCAAGAAATTCACAAGTTGCTCAACCAAACCAAAGAGATAAGCCGCTACGTCAATGAATTCGACTCACGATATGGCTACGGAGCTACTAAAGTATTTTTTCATTATCCGTTTCCTTGATTTGATCAATTTTAACTACTTTTATCGCTTATATGACTTTATTTATGAGAAAATTTATTTGGGTTTTACTCTTTGTTTCTGGGATTCTTGGAAGCAAGTCAGTTTTTGCAACCCATGCAGCTGGAGCTGAGCTAATTTATGAATTGGTGGCAGGTACAACCAATCAATATAAATTTACTTATAAGTTTTATCGAGATTGTTCCGGAGCGGCTACAGCACCAACTTCAGTAACGATGTGTTATTCGAACTATTGTGGGGGAAGTGGATCTATCACATTAAACAGTGTAACAACACTACCAAATGGAAGCGCTAATGGAACGCCAGTAGGCACCGGTTGCCCCGGGTTTCCAACGAATTGCAATGGAGGGACACTTCCAGGCTATCAAGAATGGTGGTATTCTAATACCATGACCTTACCAATTACTTGCAGTCTCTGGAAATTTTCGGTAACGATAAACGCCCGTAACAACGCTATTCTTAATTTAGTATCTCCAGGCACACAGTCATTATACGTTGAAGCTGTTTTTGACAATAGCGTATCTCAAAATAATAATTCTCCCTATTTTTCGAATGCTCCCATTCCCTATTGCTGCATCAATCAACTTTTTAATTATAACAACGGAACGATTGATGTAAATGGAGACTCCCTTTATTTCGAATCGATTCAACCACGCACCTCTGGCTTAGCATGTCCGGTTACCCCTGCCAATATTAACTATGTAACCCCTGCTGCCCCCGCTCCACCTTTTACGCCCTTAAATCCATTTCCCACAGGAGGAACTTTTAATGTAAACTCATCTACCGGAGGTGTTTCGTTTACATCAACCGCAACAGGTGCCTATGTAATCACCATAAAAGTGAGTGAATACAGAAATGGCGTGTTTATTGGTTCGGTGATGCGTGATTTACAAATTGTAGTTCAGAACTGTAGTACACCATCGCCTGTTTATGGTATTGATTCGGTAACGGTAGTGGGCGGACAGTTAATTGGAGGTGTAGTGCAAGGCTGCGCTACTGATACTTTAAATTTCTGTTTTGATATCACTTCAACCAGTCCGGTTGCTGTTCTGGTAGCTACCGATAACCATGTTGTTTCTGCCCCCGGGTCCATAATCACCTATGCTAATTCTCTAACCGATTCGATAAGAGCCTGTATGACATGGGCTACTGGTTTACTAGATACAGGCTTACATATCTTAACGGTGACCGTAAAAGATTCCAGTTGCACACCTCCTGGGATATTAGTATCAAATACCTTCTCTATTCCCATTTATATCAATCCCATTACCGTTGCCTCTCCCGATACATCAATATGTCTAGGCGACTCAACGCAATTTTATGTAGGTGGAGGACATACCTTTCATTGGACTGTACTCCCCGGTGGAAGCGATACCACTTCATTGTCGTGTACCTATTGCGACTCTCCCAAGGTGGCCCCTACCATGACCACCTCTTATGTGGTAACTAGCGATTTGGCTTCTGTGTGTGATCGAAGTGTAGATACAGTAACCGTTACCGTTGCCACCGGACCGGCACTCACCATTACGCCTGATACGGTAACCTGTATCAATGCCTCGTTGCAACTTAATGTCACGGCGAGTCCAACAGGACAACCTTATAATTATACTTGGCAACCGAATATGTATCTCAGCAATTCGAGTATATCCAATCCCGTCATGAGTTTCCCGGGTACCTCGGTGGCTAATAATACAACCTATACCGTTACCGTTGTGCCGCAAGGCATACTCGCTTGTTCGTCTACAGCAACCGTTTCCGTTGAAGTCCTCAATGGATTTAAACTATTGAATAACGATACTACCATTTGTAATGGAAGTACTGTTTCTATTGTTATGAATGGCGGAAACCCGAAATATTCTTATGCTTGGACGCCAACAACCTTTGTTAGCAACCCGAGTGGCTTGGCACCGACCATTACCCCAACTACACCTGGCATTTATCCTTATCAGTTTACAGCTAGCAAAACAGGATGTCCAGATTCTACCGATGGGTTCACCATCACCGTAAATCCTATTCCTGATGTAAATGCGGGTCCAGATCGTGAATTATGTGTTGGCGATACTATACATCTTCAATCCTCAGTAACTCCAGCTAACCCCAACTACACGTATGCATGGGCTCCTCTTTCTGATTTGAGCAGTAGCTCTATCCCAAATCCAGTGTTTGATGGGGTGGCAACAACCAATTTACAGTTGATTGTTGCGGATGCTATTGGGTGTTCAGATACTGACTTTGTCCTCATGACCGTTAATCCAGCCAAGTTTTTAGTGGTTGATGGCGATAAGAGTATTTGTCCGAACGACACCGCCACATTAAGTGTCGTAGGTGGTGTTAATTATCTATGGCATCCTACGCTGTATCTCGATGATAGCACAGCGGCCGTGATTCAAGCTTTCCCAATTTCTTCAACCACCTACACGGTTTATGGTGTAAATACAAAAGGATGTCAGGACTCTGCAACAACTCATGTTGTCGTTTATCCCAACGGAATTATTGATGCTGGCGAAAATCAAACGATTTATCCAGGAGAAAGTGCTCAGTTAAATGCTGACGGCAATTGCAGCTATTTTGCTTGGTTCCCACCCAATGGATTAAGTGCTGTAGATATAAAAAATCCTATTTCTAACCCTTCCGTAACCACGCGCTATTTTGTAAGTGGAGTTACTGAAAATGGGTGTGAAACTATCGATTCTGTAGACGTAATTGTAAGTCCAGAATCTTTGGTAGACATCCCGAATGCTTTTAGCCCAGGATCTGGAACCAGCACCAATGATGAATTGAAAATTATCGTAAAGGGAATCGTTACACTCAATTCGTATAAAATATATAATCGTTGGGGACAAGAAATTTTCTCGACTAACGATATCCATAAAGGATGGGATGGACGCTTTAAAGGAGTACCACAACCGCTCGGCACTTATGTTTATCTAGTAGATGCGATTACATCAACCGGTAAGCGTTTTTACAAGCAAGGGAATGTGACCTTAATCCGATAAGAATAATTATAAACAATATCGAAAACGCAGGAACTTCACCTGCGTTTTTTTGTGTCAAGAAAGTATACAACTTTGGGGTTTGTATTGCAAATTCTAAAAAAGCACATTACATTTGCCATCAATATTAAAAAGAAGAATATGCCAAATAAAATTGCTCCTTCATCAAAAGACAAAAGTCGTTTTATGTTACATACGCTTGTCTTTATCCTAGCCAATGCCGCCATTTGGGCTTATTGGTATTTCGTGCAAGGCGCTAATCACCAATGGGTTTATCCTTGGGGCATCTGGATCACGGCAGCATGGGCACTTTCGCTGATTGGACATGGATGTGCTGTGTATACCAATTATGAAGATGCGGGTAACGAAGACTACCTCAAACAAAAAAACGCATAATATTATTTTATAGATTTTACATCCCGAATACCTTAGTATTTGGGATTTTTTTTATCTTTATTCAATGAAGAAGATTAAGATTATTCTCAGTACGGCAAGTTTGGTTTTTTTGACATTTAGCATCATCCT
>JBEISB010000252.1:0-2222 GCA_040375635.1 Chitinophagaceae bacterium
CGCCTTGCCCCAGGGGGTGAGGGCTGGTTGATTCTGTCGGATATTGCGGAACAACTCGGCCTACGCACTCGTGCCGATTTGCAAGAATGGATTAACGCAGCAGGTTTAAAAGTGCAAGCGAAACACGACCGCAAACCCCAACACCCAAAGACCCGAGATACTCGCGATCCGCTCCAGCAGGTACGCGCCGCCGAAACCACCAGCTTGTGGCGCTTGGTGGCAAATCTTGTTAATACGGATTGAAAATAACTCGATACGATCAAACCTCGGCACGACCCTTGTTTATTTTTAATTTTGCCGCTTAGGAAGCAAAAAGCTTAGATTCGGAAATTTAACCCGTACTAGCCTGTCTTTAAAATTATTCAATCCACGCTTTTCAGCTTCTTGCGCCCAAGCCTCACTGTAATTATCCCCTTCGAAACAAATCGCCTTACTTTCGGCAATGTACTTGCGGATAATATGCATAACCGCGATTTCCTTTTTTTCGCCTGCCTCAATCAATGCATCCACCTCTTTCTTGAAACCAATCAGGGTATCTGCCATAATGGTATTGAGGATTGTCATGGGCCAAGCACAGTTAGCACTTGAACCCACAGCACGGAATTCGAATTTATTTCCGGTAAAGGCAAAAGGACTGGTACGATTACGATCGGTATTATCGATCATCAGTTCCGGAATGTTTTTATGAATATCCATCTTCAGGATTACTTCATCTTGCTCAGTAAATTTACCCGAAACGCGCTCTTCGACTTCTTGTAATACATCCGTCAAATATTTACCAATAAAGACAGAGATAATTGCCGGCGGTGCTTCGTTAGCCCCTAAACGATGGTCGTTATTAGAAGAAGCAATGGAAGCACGAAGTAAGTCAGCATGCGTATGTACCGCTTTCAACACATTCACAAAAAAGGTCAAAAACATAAGGTTAGTACGCGGTGTCTTTCCGGGTGCCAATAAATTAATACCGGTATCGGTTGCTAAACTCCAATTATTGTGCTTCCCACTTCCGTTAACACCGGCAAATGGTTTTTCGTGCAACAAGACTTTCAATTTATGGCGCTTGGCTACGCGGTTCATCACTTCCATAAGTAAAGAGTTATGATCAACAGCCAAATTCACTTCTTCGAAGATAGGCGCACACTCAAACTGCGAAGGGGCTACCTCATTATGACGTGTACGTAAAGGAATCCCTAATTTATAAGACTCTTGTTCGAAATCTTGCATAAAAGCGAAGACTCTTTCTGGGATAGCCCCAAAATAATGATCCTCTAATTGTTGTCCTTTAGCAGGTGTATGTCCAAACAAAGTACGACCTGTAGCCAAGATATCCGGACGAGCATTCGCCAAAGATTCTTCAATCACAAAATACTCCTGCTCCCATCCTAAGGTAGGCGATACACGTGAAATGTTTTTATCGAAAAGATGACAAACATCTAAGGCCGATTTGTTTACCAAATCAAGCGCTTTTAATAATGGTGTTTTGGTATCTAATGACTCGCCACTGTATGATATAAAGATGGTGGGTATGCAAAGGGTTTTCCCCTCTGATGTTTCTAAGATAAAGGCAGGTGATGTAGGATCCCAAGCCGTATACCCTCTAGCCTCAAAGGTTGCCCGGATCCCTCCATTCGGAAAGCTAGAGGCATCTGGTTCTTGCTGGGTGAGGGCATCACCATCAAAAGTTTCGAGAGGAGTGCCATCTCCTTTTAAGGTAAAAAAAGAATCATGCTTCTCGGCAGTTCCTCCCGTTAAGGGTTGAAACCAGTGCGTAAAATGGGTTACGCCTCTTTCCATAGCCCAAGCCTTCATGCCATTGGCAATTTGTTCGGCCATGCGGCGGTCGATTTTACTTCCGGTTTTTACGCTGTTGATTAAGCTTTTATAAGCTTCGTCAGTAAGGTATTCACGCTGGGCCTTCTGGGTGAATACATTACTAGCGAAAAAATCCATCACTTTTTTATCGCCATAACTGCGAATGTCTTGAGGCTTTTCAGCCAATTTCTTGATCGCATCAAAACGTAAATTGCTCATACATTATATTTTTTGCAAATATTAGTATTTTTATCAAAATATTCAATTATTACAGCATCATACCCTAAATTATTTCATATTATTTATTTTTACGTATAGTCCTTCCTATACAATACTTACAAGAACAATAACACCAAGTACGGAATTAGGGAAGCCAATCGAAAACCTACTTCTGAACCGATAGCAATCCC
>JBEISB010000235.1:0-2627 GCA_040375635.1 Chitinophagaceae bacterium
GTTACTCATGCCTATATGTCACAGCTGATGACATCTACTAAAGCTAAAATTATTGATTTATCTGCCGATTTTCGTTTGTCAGAAGCGTCATTGTTTGAGAAGCATTATCATCAACACGACTCTCCTGCGCTTCTTAAAACTATTCCATATGGTTTACCCGAATTATTTTCAGACGAGATAAAGCAGTCTCAGGTTGTAGCCAATCCTGGCTGTTACCCAACCAGTGTGATTTTGGCACTTTATCCTTTGATAAAAGAAGGGCTTATTTCTGGGTCAATCATTAGTGATAGTAAGTCAGGTGTTACTGGCGCTGGTAAAGCGTTAAAAGAATCTTTCTTGTATTGCGAAGTGAACAATTCCTTTTCAGCCTATGGTACGGGTGTTCATCGTCACGAATGTGAGATGGTCGATGTTTTGGGTTGTGATGTGTTTTTCTCCCCCCATTTATTACCCATGAACCGTGGGATTTTATCCACTATGTATGCCTCTACAGATGTAAAGACAGTAAAAGAAATTGATACAGTGTATGAACATTATTATTTGGATAAGCCATTTGTAAAGTTGGCTTTGCAGAGTGAAACGCCGACTACTAAATTTGTGATGGGCACCAACGATTGTCGTATAGGCTTTCGGTTGTTTCCTGATAAGAGACGACTGGTTGTTTTTTCTGCAATCGATAACATTGTGAAGGGTGCATCAGGGCAAGCGGTGCAATGTATGAATATAATGTGTGGATTTAATGAAACGGAAGGCTTGGGCCAAATAGGACTATATCTATGAAATTATTAACAGATTTTGACGGTGTATTTGCTCGTGGTGTAGAGATTGGACTTAAAGCCAAAGGTGGTAAGGACCTGGCTTATATTTATGTGCCAAAAGCGGTGGCGTCAGCTGCGGTGTTTACGCAAAACAAATGTTGCGGGGCAAATATTTTATATACAAAAAAAGCCATCAAAAGTAATACCCTAAAGGCGATGATCATTAATGCAGGAAACGCAAATGCTGCAACTGGTGAGACTGGCGCAAGGAATTGTAAGCGTATGGCGCAACTTGCTGCTCAGAAGCTAGGGTTACGTCCCTCTGAAGTTGGGGTAGCTTCTACGGGTATTATCGGGAAGCAATTGGACATGTCTATTGTAGAAGCTGGCATCGATAAATTGTTTGAGGATTGTAAGGCCAAAGATACGGAGTCTGCGTCTGAGGCTATTTTGACGACAGATTTGGTGAAGAAACATGCGTATTCTGAAGAGAAAATCGGTAAAAAAACGATTGGTATTGCAGGCATTGCAAAGGGTTCCGGTATGATCGAGCCGAACATGGCGACGATGTTAGGCTTTTTGGTGACGAATGCCAGTGTGTCTCAGGAACTCCTCCAAACGTGGCTAAAAGAAGCGGTGGATGAGAGTTTTAATATGATGTCTGTGGATACGGATACCTCTACAAGTGACATGGTTGTGATTATCGCAACGGGCGAGTATCAGTTTACGATTCGTGATAAAGAAGAAGTTCATGCATTCAAAAAAATTCTATTAGAAGTATGTATTGATTTGGCCAAGAAAGTAGCGAGAGATGGTGAAGGTGCAACAAAATTGATTGAAGCTAGAGTAACCGGCGCCGCAACACATACCGATGCCAAAAAAATTGCAAAATCAATTATTAACTCACCCTTAATTAAAACAGCCATTCATGGTGGGGACCCTAATTGGGGCCGTTTGTTGATGGCGGTTGGCAAGACGGACGGCATTCGTATCAATCAGGATTCCCTTACTTTTGCATTTGGTGATGTAACCGTTTTTGATAAAGGCGAACCCATTTATTTTAATAGGCAAAAAGCGATAGACGCTTTATCGGGCGAAGATGTAATTATTCATGTGGATTGTGGCATTAGCACAGGTCAGGCCGTCGCTTGGGGTTGTGACTTAACAAAAGGATATATTGATATCAATGTCGACTATAACTGATAGAGGTGAAGATGTGTTAAAGGATAAAATCGCAAAGGCCAATGTCTTATTGGAGTCACTTCCTTATATTCGAAAGTTTGCTGGAAAGATCGTTGTGATTAAGTATGGCGGTTCTTTGATGGTCCATGATGATCTTAAACAAAAATTTGCAGAAGATATCGTCTTGTTAAAATACGTTGGGATTAACCCCGTTATCGTTCATGGTGGAGGTAAAGAAATTTCCAAATGGATGAAAAAAGTTGGCAAAGAATCGGTATTTATCGATGGGTTACGTGTGACGGATCTCGAGACTATGGAAATTACCGAGATGGTGTTAACTGGAAAGATTAACAGTGAAGTGGTGTCTTTGATTAATTCACATGGGGGAAAAGCTGTAGGGTTATCAGGAAAAGACGCCAACTTATTCACAGCAGAGCGTGTACGTACCAAAGAGAATGTAGATCTGGGGTTTGTTGGAGATATTACCGATGTTGATACGACATTATTAAACACATTGAATTCAACAGGGTACATACCTGTTATTTCTTCTGTGGGTCAAAGCCGGGAAGGGGAGACGTTGAACATGAATGCTGATCATGTTGCTCAACGCATTGCGGAATCTCTAGAAGCGTTGAAGTTGATTTATCTAACGGATGTTCAAGGCTTAAAAATTGAAGGTGAACTTCA
>JBEISB010000107.1:0-7896 GCA_040375635.1 Chitinophagaceae bacterium
ATGGTAAAACGCCGCATCATACCAAGAGGCTTTTCTCCATCACAAAATCATTCATATAGTAACCACCGATAGGAACATCCTCTTCTCGCACGATGACAAACCCCTGCTTCTCATAAAATTGTTGTGCCGGATTACCGCGGTTGACATATAACTGAATGATTGTAAAATGTAATGATTGAGCACAATGTTCTATAGCCTTCATGAGATGATGACCGATTCCTTTGCCTTGCTGATTGGGTAATACGTAAAGCTTACTGAGTTTCATATGGTTAGCTTGTTCGATACCCTGCGCATAACCTACTAACTGATTTTCTTGATAGCAGACAAAAAAATGATGCTTAGGATCGATCATCTGTTGATGAAGAACTTCATCTGTATAAAACAAATCGAGCATATAATCAACCTGTCCGGCAGGCACCAAGCTATCGTACGTAAAATGCCAGGTATAAGTAGCCAAGGTTTGAATCGCGGGAATATCAGCTAACGTAGCGGGTAAAATCTGCATAGGATGACAAAGATGTGAAGATTATTGCGTTAATTTACGCTTTTCAAACCCTAAATAAAAAGTTTCTCATATGCAAGCCTGGAAAGACTATCAGCTTCAACATCAAGATCGATTTCTGAACGAATTATTCGACCTCTTACGCATTCCTTCTGTGAGTGCTAACTCGCAACATAATGCCGACACAGCCCGTTGTGCCGAAGCCGTTAAACAAGCTTTATTAGATGCGGGTTGTGATATGGCTGAAATTTGTGCAACCGAAGGACACCCCATTGTTTTTGCTGAAAAAATAATTGATCCCAGCTTGCCTACTATCCTTACTTACGGGCATTATGATGTGCAACCTGCCGACCCTCTCGAGTTGTGGACCAGCGGACCCTTTGATCCCCAAATTCGCGATGGCAAAATTTATGCGCGAGGTGCCTGTGATGATAAAGGTCAAATGTTTATGCATGTAAAGGCATTAGAAATCGTTACGAAAACCGGTACCCAAGCTTGTAACCTCAAATTTATTATTGAAGGAGAAGAAGAAGTAGGCAGTACTCACTTGGGTAAATTTTTAGAAGATCATAAAGATCGTCTTCAGGCTGATATCGTATTGGTGAGCGATACCTCTATGATTAGCATGGAAAACCCGAGTATAGAAACCGGCTTGCGCGGCTTGGCGTATATGGAAGTGGAAATCAGTGGGCCGAATCGAGATTTACATAGCGGCGTATATGGTGGAGCCGTTGCTAACCCGATTACCATATTAAGTAAAATGATTGCTACGCTTCACGACGAAAATAACCATATTACCGTAAAAGGATTTTATGATGATGTAGTAGAATTAAGTGATGCCGAACGGAAGGCACTTAATGAAGCCCCCTTCGATTTACAAGAATATAAAGATGAATTGGGCCTGAAAAACGACTGGGGCGAAAAGGGATATACACCCCTCGAAAGAACAGGCGTTCGTCCAACTCTGGAGCTCAATGGTATTTGGGGCGGATATATTGGCGAAGGGGCAAAAACGGTGTTACCCGCTAAAGCCTATGCTAAAATTTCGATGCGCTTGGTGCCGAATCAAAACTCACACCAGATTGCCGAACTCTTTACCAAGCACTTTCATAGTATTGCTCCTGATTGCGTGAGCGTAAAAGTAACTGAACATCATGGCGGCGAACCTGTGGTAACCCCTACTGACTCAATCGCTTATCAAGCTGCAGAACAAGCGATCATCAACACCTTTGGTAAAAAGCCAATTCCAACGCGTGGTGGTGGCAGCATTCCGATAATCGCTTTGTTTGAGAAAACACTAGGATTAAAAACCGTGCTGATGGGCTTTGGACTTGACAACGATAACATTCACTCACCCAACGAAAAGTATGATGTGGCTAATTTCTATAAAGGCATAGAAACCATTCCACACTTTTACGCTGCCTTTGCTGATAAAGTCAAAAAGTCGTAGGCCATATCTATACACAACATCAAGATTGCATAAGCAACCCTTATTTTTTCGAAGGGGGCCTATCATAGATTCTGCTAACAACCTAATACTGGCAGCCTAGTGTTGTTTAGTCGCACGGTAAATGCAAGCTACCCATGATTTTCGTTTTGTCATTAGTAGACACTATTAATGAGTTAGCGAAGAGATGGTGTTTTAAATCTATAATATTCATTGCCGGTATCAACGTAACAGAAATCTTTATGTATTTTCGTTAGCATGAAGCTAGTCTATAAGCAAGGCGATCAATTGCAATACAGTCGTATCGTTAAGCAGAATGATATCGCTGCTTTTGAAAGTGGTACTGTACATCATGTCTATTCTACCTTTGCTTTAACGCGCGATGCAGAATGGAGTGGAAGGCAATTTGTATTGAATATGAAAGAGGCCCACGAAGAAGGCATTGGAACCATGATTACTGTGGCGCATAAAAGCCCAGCGTTTATTGGACAAGAAGTGAATTTTATCGCGCAGTTTGAAGAGATCACAGAGAAGGGAGAGATTATCACTTCCTTTGAGGCCTTTGTGGGTGAAAGACTCATAGCCTCAGGCAAGCAAGGACAAAGAATACTCCCGGTGTTAACATTAGAAGCCCTCTTTCAATCCCTAGAAAACGACAATAGACCGTAAACAAAAAAGGGTTGCCTGATAGACAACCCTTTACGAATATTCTTACTGATTAAGCGCCCTTTTCTACTTGCATATAACCAAGTTCAACGGGAGTAGAACGACCAAAGATTTTTACAACAACCTTCAGTTTCTTCTTCTCATCATTTACCTCTTCAACAGTTCCATGGAAATCGTTGAAAGGTCCATCGATTATTTTCACATTCTCACCAATGATAAATGGTTCTGAAATCACTACACCTGTATCTGCCAATTCATCCATTTTACCGAACATCTTGTTGACTTCACTCTTGCGTAAGGCATCCGGATGATCTTTACCTAAGAAATGAATCACCCCCGATACATTTTTTATCGTTTGAATCATATCATCAGACAATCGAGAGGTAGTTGCTTCGAGTAAAATATAACCCGAGAAGAGAATTTTCTCTCTCATGACTTTCTTACCCCCTACTACTTTAAATACCTTTTCGACGGGACACATGATTTGGGTAATCACATTTCCCCAACCCGACCGACGAATTTCAATATCCAAATAATCTTTGATCTTACGTTCTTTGCCGCTCAATACGCGAAGCACAAACCATTTGGTTTCTACTTCTTTCTTTTCCACTCCTTCTTCCCTGATTGTATCCATCACCCCGCGTATTATTTAAAAAATTTGTAGAATGTTTCAAAACTAATTTCAGACAAGCCATCCATAGCAAAAATAACTAAGGTCAGCAATATAATGCTAGCCAAAGTAATGAGGGTAGTTTGCTGCAATTCAGCCCATGTTGGCCATGTTACCTTATGGATGAGTTCATCATAGGCTTCCTCGAAATAATTCAGAACTTTACTCATAATATTTTTGGCGATGGCCTTATGCAACCATCTGGTTTTAATTGTTATAAAATTGCACGGGCACTAAGATTCGAACTCAGATCAAAGGTTTTGGAGACCCGTATGCTACCATTGCACCATGCCCGTGTATGCTATAAAAATACAAAGTACTTAGAGTTGACTAAGTACTTTGTAAAGTTAAAAACACATTGTGTCTTTGTACTTCGAGTACGTAGACTATTTAATGATTTCAGTAACCTGACCGGCACCTACTGTACGTCCACCTTCACGGATAGAGAACTTCAATCCTTTTTCCATGGCGATAGGTCCGATTAATTTTACTGTGATACTTACGTTATCACCAGGCATAACCATTTCAGTACCTGCAGGTAACATTACCTCTCCGGTAATATCTGTAGTACGGAAATAGAACTGAGGACGATATTTGTTGAAGAATGGTGTATGACGACCTCCTTCTTCTTTGCTCAATACATAAACCTCAGCTTTGAATTCTGTATGCGGTGTAATTGAACCTGGCTTGCAAATAACCATACCACGACGGATATCATTCTTCTCAATACCACGCAATAATAAACCAGCATTATCTCCAGCTTCTCCTTCATCTAACAACTTACGGAACATTTCTACTCCAGTACATGTTGATTTTAATGGAGACTCGTTAAATCCAACGATTTCAACGTTTTCACCTACTTTGATACGACCACGCTCGATACGTCCTGTAGCTACAGTACCACGACCCGTGATTGAGAATACGTCCTCTACAGACATCAAGAAGTCTTGATCTACCGGACGAGGAGGCAACGGAATATAAGAATCCACAGCTTCCATCAATTCAGTAATTTTAGCCGTCCATTGTGGTTCGCCAGCTAAAGCACCTGTTGCAGAACCTTGGATGATAGGTGTGTTATCACCATCAAAACCATATGAACTTAATAAATCACGAATTTCCATTTCAACCAATTCCAATAATTCTGGATCTGGAACTATATCTACTTTGTTCATGAACACAACCATACGAGGTACACCTACCTGACGAGCAAGAAGGATATGCTCACGAGTTTGTGGCATCGGACCATCTGTTGAAGCTACCACAAGAATAGCACCATCCATTTGAGCCGCACCGGTAATCATATTCTTTACATAGTCGGCGTGACCTGGACAATCTACGTGCGCATAGTGACGAGTAGCTGTTTGATATTCTACGTGTGCAGTATTGATAGTAATCCCCCTTTCTTTTTCTTCAGGAGCTCCATCGATATCATCATAATTCTTCTTCTCAGCCAAACCAATCTTAGATAATACGTCTGTGATTGCAGCAGTTAATGTAGTTTTACCATGATCTACGTGACCAATAGTACCGATGTTTACGTGGGGTTTGTCCCGCTTGAAGGTCTCTTTTGCCATCTTATTTTGTTTTTAAAAAGTTTTAAATGTGTGTCTTTTGAAAATATGGAGTGCAAATGTAATTTGTAGATTTGAATAAACAAAAATATTTTTATTCTCGTTGTTTTCGCCTCTTGCCCTTTATCTATGGGCTTTTGACCTTATACAGGTTTCTTCATTTTCTCCAACCTCATCTCTTTACGAGAGTATATATAGTAAAATAACGTATACAAGGTCATAAAACAAACGGCAATCACAAACAGCGCCACCGAACTGTTGTAAAACATAACGGCTAATGCATTGAAAACCAAGATAAAAGGAAAAATCAACAAGGAGGTCAACGGATTGTTTTGCCGGGTCACATTGCGGAAAATTAATTGATGTACATGCTTCGAATCGGGATGTAAGGGTGATAACCTATGGACGAGGGTCCTCCGTGAAAAGGAAAAAATCACCTCCCAAACCGGATAAATCAAGCAAACCAAAGCAAACCATGGCGAAACATCCGGATGCCGCTTCACAATCAATATCGATAATACGGCCAACATAAACCCTAAGCTATAGGCCCCACCATCCCCCAAAAAGATTTTGCCCGAAGGGAAATTAAAGATGAGAAAGCCAAGAATGGCCGCCATACAAATCATACTGATATAGGTCATGGTCTGGTCGTGCAATTGCAGACTAATCACAAAATAGGTACTGAAAATCAGAAAACTAACCCCAGAAGAAAGACCATTAAACCCGTCAATCAGATTGGTACCATTAATTAAACCTAAAAAGGCAATCACGGCAATAAATACCCCTACCCCATAAGGCACTTGCATAAATCCAAAATCGGTGATGACGGAATCCATCAAATAAATATACATAAGCGCTGAGATACTCATGATGAGTAATCGCCGCAAGGGGGAGATTTTCGCAAATAAGTCTTCGAGAAACCCAGCTAAAAAAGCCGGAATGAGACATAAGATGATGCGCAAGCCCAAGGTTTCTCCTAAAACCTCCCTAGTCATAAAGACGCAAGCGATAAAAATACCCAGCCCTCCAATACGAGGCGTCGGTTCGTTATGTAGTTTTTGAGGAAGCTCGCTATTATGATCGTCGATAAAAATACCCCGTTTGTGAGAAAGGTCTATAACAAGATACTGGGTTAACAGAGACACCAGAAAAGCCCCTATCGTGTATATTATCAGCGAATAATCCATTTTACCAGACAAATGTATTTCATTTATCGTAATTATTCAGGATGATTTCTGAGCTAATGGACAGCCCCTACCTGATTATTTCGCCAAATCGATTAATGCCGATCCGATACTTACCCCCTCCTTTTGTTTTTGAGCAATGAGTTGTCGCGCTTTTTCTTTTTGCTTACTATCTACTAGCATTAAAATTAAATTGTTGACCGCCTGCGGATTGCTTGGGTCTTTTTCGAGATACTGCTCCATATACCTTATGCTTCCTAGGGTATCCTGCTGCTGAAAACGAAGTCTCGATAACAAGAAGTAGGTATCATAATAGGCCGAAAGCGATAATTCGCGTTGTAAAAAAACATTGGCATCGTCTAATTTGCCTTCGTCTAAACATTGCTTCCCTAAATAATAATTGATATACTTTTCGTTGGGATTGAGTTGATACGCCTTATACATTAATTGTTTGGCCCTAGTCAAGTCGCTAGAATCAATCCGCGCGGCTAACATCATATTGGCATAGGCCGATTTTGGTGTGGTTCTCACCGCCTCTTCCCAAAAGGTTTTTGCATCCGAAAAAAACGACTGTCGCTGATAACTCAAAACAGACAAAACTGCAATCAATGCCCCACCAATGATTAGCATTTTCGTTCTGCCTACCTGCACAAACAAACAGGTTTGAGAGAGGATGAGTAATAAACCTAAAAATGGCAGATACAAGCGATGTTCAAAATCTTGATCATTAATGGCAGAGGGTAACAGAAACAAAGGGGTCAATAACAAGACAAACCAAATCGCACCACCAATCACCACGCGTCGTTGTATTGATTTTGAAAAATAGAGTCCTACAGCCAATAATACAAACGCCAAAATCCCATACACATACGAAGTTTGGTTTTGCATCGGAAAAACGCTCAGATTAACCGGCAAAATAGCCTTTCCCAAATATTGCAGCGCCACAGGAATCCGTTTGATGGCATTTGTCCAGGCATCGCTATGCATTAATGGACTTACCTTAACTGTAGCTAGTGAACGAACAAGATACCAACCCACTCCAGCCAATACCCAGGATATCGCTATGATCCAATGTTGTTTATCCTTCCACGAAAAAAGACCAAGGGTAGACAATAAAATAAAAAAGGCTAAGGGAATGAGGAGTCCTGTTTCTTTCGTAAAAAAGGCCGACAAGAGAAAAAGATACTGCGCCAAGAGATACCCCCCATTGGGCTTTTTGAAATACGCTAAACAACAAAGCATATAAGCAAAAGCAAACACACCAAGCAAGGAATCGTTTCGTCCGGGAATCCATGAAACGGCCTGCGTGAGCACAGGATGAACAGCAAAGATAGCCGCCAACAAAAAAGCAACGGGCTGCTCTACCAATAGCTTTCGTAATAAAAAGAACAATAAGATAACCGCCAGGAGATGAAGAAAAATATTAAAGCCATGAAAAGGTTGCAACGTGTTGCCATCAGTCATTAAGGTGTTTACCACAAAAGAGTTCAACAACATCGGTCGATAATAAATATCGTTGGTGTCACTAAAAACCCCTCGCTGAAACGAATGGATTAAACTAGCCGGCTTTTCATTATACGCATGAAACTCATTGACAAAAATGGTATCGTCAAGCTCGGTAAATCCTAGCGTTAAGGATCCCGAATAGAGAATACTCACAAGAAGCAACAACCAAAGTACGGGATACGGAATCTGAAAGGAGACAGACAATGGCTTGTTCTCTTCTTTCTGAGAGGGAGATATTTTTGGCGACATGTTATGACATTAAAAAAGTAAAGATAATCAACACCGAGTTTCACGCACCATACACGATTCTAAGACCAATAAAAAATCCTCTCCGTGATTCACGAAGAGGA
>JBEISB010000193.1:0-3822 GCA_040375635.1 Chitinophagaceae bacterium
CTCTTGCAGGATTGAGCGATCAATTATTACTTACCTCATGCGAAGAGTTCGACAAGCGACAAGAAAAAAGGGTCAACCTTTGATTGACCCTTGTTCCTTTCGTGTGCGCCCACCTGGGCTCGAACCAGGGACCACCTGATTATGAGTCAGGTGCTCTAACCAACTGAGCTATAGGTCCAAAGCCGAAAAAAAATCCAGCGCGCAAATATAATAAGTTTTCCCTAAGAACAAACAATCTGTACCTCTCGTTTCGCCCCCCGCTCTGTAAACTCATAATAATCCTTTACTTTCGCGCCCATCCAACCCTCAGCTCCCCATATCAATTATTCAATAATTTGTTGTTTATGAACAAATGGCTTTCTCTTTCCTTCTGCTTTTGCTTGCTTGCAAATCTAACCTTTGCGCAATCGAATCATACCCTTTATTACGATTTAGATGGAAAAAAATGCGAAGCCTCCAATGCCATATTTTCCCTGAAAGCTTCTTCTAATAAGCACTTCGAAGGCATATATAGCAATGGAAAGACTTTCTTTCGCGGAACTATCTATACCTTGGATTCGACAAATTTTTATGCCAGTTCCTTTATCGATTCATGCATTTGGTATTATAAAAATGGAAAACAAAAACTCGTACGAAACTACGATAAAACAGGACTTCTAGAAGGCGTTAGCCGAGAGTATTACGAAAGTGGAAGTCTCTGGAAAGAATTGAATTATCATCAAAATGCCATTGAAAATAATACCTACGCCGAATTTTTAGAAGATGGTCAACGATACGAAATCTTCGAGGATAATTTTAATAATAACCAGTCGGATTGGGACCTCTTACAAAATGAAACCCAAGATGTAAAAATTGCAGATGGACATCTTATACTGACCGGAAAAACCAGAGATGGCACTTCACGATACAAATACTTAAAGTTCAATAAAGAAGACTTTATCATCGAAATGAAATTCGACTTTCAGAAAAATAAAAAAGAAGATAATGGCGGATTAATTTATGGATTTAAGGATTGGGATAATTACAACTTCTTTTACATCAACCAAGAAAACTTTTTTATTGGCACTGTGTACGAAGGCATTAAAAGCTATGCCGTAGAAGATATGTTTTCGGCTGCTATTCACGACAAAGGATATAATATCCTAAAAATCATTTCGAACGGCAGCGACGTTGTGTATACCATCAATGGAAGTCTAGTGTACAAGTCAAGCAAGTACAATTTTTATGGCAACCATTTCGGGGCAGCACTCGTCGCAAAATGCACGATGCGTATCGACCAGCTCGTCTTTAAACAAATTAGTTACAGTGCCATGGGACATGGTAGCGAATCGAAAGCACAACAAAATGTAGATGTAAAAGCTACGGGCACCGGATTTTTCATCGATGCTTCGGGCATCATTGCTACAAACTACCATGTAGTAGAAAACGAGAAACAGATTATTGTCGATGTATTAGATACCGCGTCAGGCACTTATAAATCATACAAGGCCAACCTATTGATGAAGGATGAAGATAATGATCTCGCTGTATTAAAGATATCCGACGAACAATTTAAACCTATGTTTGGCGGTATTGATTATTCTTTTTCGAGCTCCCATTCTTTTGAATTAGGAGGCAATGCTTTTACCCTTGGATTTCCATTAGCCTTAGCGGGTATGGGGTAGCGGTGAAGTAAAATTTTCTGATGGCAAAATCAGTGCCCGAACAGGATATAATGGTGCACTCAATAGCTTTCAAACCAGTATTCCGGTGCAGCCCGGCAATAGCGGTGGACCTGTCTTTAATCAAAACGGCGAGCTCATTGGCATCATCAATTCTAAAATTGCCAAGGCCGATAATGTATCGTATGCTATCAAGTATAATTTCTTAATCAATCTATTACAATCTTTACCTGAGAACGTCAATCTACCGAGCAATAATAAACTTGTCACTTACTCCCTCGAAGAGAAAATAAAAAATGTAAAGAAGTATATCGTTCTCATAAAGATTAAATAGTATTTTGACCCCCTTGTAAACATTCCTCCTATTATGATAATGAAGAATATAATCCTCGCGATAACTTTCGTATGTTGTTTAAACGCTGTACAAGCCCAAACCGGCAATATGCCCGGTGGACTCGATGGAGGTAAATACACTCCGAAGAATAATCCTGATGCTTCGAAAACGAAAAAATCGAATGCAGGATTAGATATCGAAAAAAATGCCATCAGTTTTAGTCTTGCCCACCTCATACGACAAACCGCAGTATTAAGTTACGAAAGAACTGTAGGCTCACGTTTTGCCATAAAAGCTTCGGGAGGATATTGCTTTGGAAAAGATTTAACTCAAAATCTTTTATCCATAACGGATGCTAACGAAAACGTTCACGACCTGAATTACTATAACGAAAACTATACCTTCGCTCAAAAAACAAATTATTACGCCGATATCACCGGTAAATTTTATTCGAACTTGTCAGAGGCAGAATATTATGATTTACTGTATCGATTTTATGTAGGACTCTCTTACCGAAACTATCGGCAGACCTTTCTGAAAAACAGTTCAGATAATGCACCTGCCGGCATTGTGGATTTACCCGTAACCAATAGAGGAACCAGTTTAGTGGTTGGACAAATGGTCTATAACGCCTCGGGGATGACCCTTGAATATTATTTAGGACTAGGCCGTTTGAGCTCATCATACCACACCTTTACACGCGACGCGAATTATAACTATAACTACGATGCCGCCAAAACAACAGACCACAGAATGTTTTTCACATTTGGTGTTGTTTATGGATTTTGTTTTTAATCTTTATCCCCTCATTTTAATATTTTACCATTATGAAGAAAATACTATTTATTCTTAGCACATGTATCGCTACACTGACTCATGCGCAAAACATGGAAATCAGTTGGTCTCCAAATATCGAATACGACCGTATGACTACCGGTGATTTAAGCAAATTTGCAGGTGCCAACGAAAAATATGTATATGGCTTGTTTTCGCCAACGTATAAAAAAATGGCTACTAACTCGCGCATGCTAATTGTGTATGATAAAATTAGCATGAAGCCTGTAGGGAAATTAAATCTAACATCAAGTGCCGACTTTAAAGATATCTGCGTAACCAATGATGCCATTTATGTGCTCTCTATAGATGATAGTAAGGGGAAGGAAATTTTATACGCACAAACCTATACGCCAACCTTAGAAGTGATTGCCGCGAAAAAGAAAATCTATCAAATCAATACCAATAGCTCTGCTGCATCCAGGTTTTATAACAGTATCAAAACGATGGTGAATAGTAAAGCCAATAGTAACTTATACATTGTGGCCGAAAAGCCCAACACAAAAAACGAGCAGGTACAAATTGAATATAATGTAGTTGACAAAGACTTGAATACGCTTTCGGCTGCCCAAATTGAATTGCCCGTAGTGAGTGTTAGAAATACGGCCGCTACCTTGTCGTCGTTTACTGTGGGAGATGATGGAATGATTCTCTCTAAAAACTATATCAAAACAGATCGCGAGACGCGCAAAGAAGAGAAGTTATTTTCGTATGCCATTTTATCGGTGATTAATCCCGAAAAACAAACCATCAACTCACTTCCCATCAAAGCAACCGGAAAACATATTAACGACTTCGAATATTTTAGTCGTGATGGTAAACTCTATGTGGCGGGTATCTATTCTGAAAACCAGGGCAAATTATCAGAGCGTGGAAATGGTGTATTTTTCTCTGTCTTGAATACCGTATCAGGAGAACTAGAAAATACTAAGTTCTCTGAAATTAATGGCGCGAAAGTTCGTTTTGGATTATTGTATCTTGAAAAAATCAAAC
>JBEISB010000092.1:0-8969 GCA_040375635.1 Chitinophagaceae bacterium
AAAATTCGGTTTCCAATAGCCAACATCACTAAAACGATTTCGCACTGATGGTAAATTTTGACTTTGATTTACTTGCTCTATCATTTCATCTCCAACATAGGGTCGAGGGGCCACGGGGGCAAATTCTAGATTATCAGAAACGCTGCTTATGCTAATACCATCAACCATGTATTCCAAGGATTCGGTTCGCACCATAGACGTATTTATGTCTATCGGTGTGTTATACGTAGCTGCTGAGCCAGAAGGAGATGCATAGCTATTATAGGTATTTCCTCTGTAGGAATTCATAGATTCATCGGCCACTTTATACTCCGGCGCTTGCACACTGTATACAACTTCGCGAGCTACACTTTCGCGCTTTTGTAATGAGATATCAATAAGGGCCCGATTATTTCCAGTAAGGGTAATCTCGCCTACATAACCTGTTTCATAACCCAAATAAGTAAGTCGAAGTTCATAGGTGCCTGCAGCAACATTTCTAAATACAAATTCGCCTTGTGCATTGCTTTTTGTACTCGCTTTGGCAACCTTATTCTGAACAAGAGTAATGCTAACCTTCTCCAATACCTTATTCGATTCGTTTTTTACCTTACCACTAATTTCACTGTATGTTTTTGAGCGTAAGGTTTCGTATCGAATGCTGGCACTTCGTTGTCGATAATTTTCTTCTCCCACGTAAGCTGCCAAGTTCACTTCATATTCTTTATGAGTAATGGCCAATTGTGTATTGATAGGTGGTAAGAAGGCTTGAATTAAAAAATACATATCCTGCATAAAATGAATGCCACGAAGTTGCATTGAAATATAACCGTCTTTGGTCCATTCAAGACTGTACTCTTCTTTCGCACTTACAGGGATACCCCATTCTACATTGCCATCAGCATCAGACAATTGTTCGCTAATAAGTTTACCTTCGCTATACATTTTTACAAGAGCGCCACTTAGGGAGGCACGTTTCTCTTTATCGTACACCTGAATGCGCATGGTATTGGCTTGCTGATGTTCGCCAAAAGCAGCCACCCGAAAATCGGTATGTACAGTTTCAAAAATAGGACGTTTAGTATCGAGCAGATTGAGGTGAGTGTTTAAGGCATAACTATGACCGTTTTGTAAAAAGGAAGCGGCAAAATGTTGTATGGCATATTCTGGATGATAAACTTTAATTTGATAAGTACCTTGAGGTAAGTTTAAGACTTCGTAATCGCCATTTTGATTCGTGATTGCGCCTTGTTGATACACCCCATTAACCTCTACCAAAATCAAAGCTCCGATTACAGGTGCAAAAGAGGGGTCAGTTATATTTCCGTACAAATAAGGATTGTGTCTACTATCATCTTTTTTTATTTCGAAGGCAGCTGGCAGTAGGTCGGGTGATAAATAAAAAGGTAATAATGGAACTCGAGTTAGATCGTTATAAATTTTTAAGGGTAGCGATAAATTTTCGTTGCTGATCGACTGACGACTAAGCAAAACAGGATCTAGATACAATTCATCTTGGTGATGAAAATCTATATCGGGTAAACAAATAAATTCATTCCGATTCATTAAAAGGTAAATATCATGTTTGCCACTATCGGCGTATTTATTGAAGCGATACAGATTACCCCGATACACATCCGGAATAAATTCGGCATCTTCTGGCTTATTTCTGTTGATGAGCCACATCGCTTTTACAAAATGTTGCTTGTTATTATTCTTTATAAATACATTAAACATCGCAGGCCCCGATGAGGTTCTATAGTTTTGCGAAAAGTTTAATTCATCGGGTTCTTTCGCTAAATTTTGTGCATTCGGGTTTAGGGTTACAGGCGCTTTTTCAGGACCAGGCACTAGGGTATCGGGATGCGATAAGGCCGATAACATATAATCTTGACAAGCACTTTCCTGAAAATTAAAAATTACGCCCTTTACTGAACCTATACTTCGGGTGGTAAATTGTCGCCCGGCGAAGTCGTAGTAATGTGACATCGTTGAACTAACGGTTAGGTCAAATTCTTTATCTGCAACTTTCAAGTGGGCTAATTGATTACGCGTTAGTGGTCCAATGGCGCTGTAGATTTCACCATCTACATTGAGTTGTTGCGGTCTGCGATAGCTATTATATTCATACCGTAATTTTTTTTCGGGCTGAAATATTTTTACCGTATCACCACTCATCGATTGAATCAATAATAAACTACCGTACAATAAATCTTTTTCATCATTGTCGGGCTGGGCTACCGTCATCGAATCGATAATTTGTAAGGCAGTACTGTTCTTTTTCAAGCTGTCGAAATTGATTCCAATCGTATATTTTGTATGGGCATCAAACTGTATGTTAGGTATGATTATCTTTTTATCAAAATATCGAAAGGCAATTTCGTGCTCACCAACACTGAGTGGAAACGAATACACATCGGCTTGTAAGTCTGTTATATAAACAGGTTGTTTGTCTATTAAAATATATTTCGGACGCAGCAATTGATCTTTATGGGTAATGGTTACGGATATTTCGGGTATATCAGACTGTATGGTTCGTTTTAGCAGCGCATAAGCCGAAGCTGGATATCGTAAATTATAATATTCATTTTTTCTCAAATCAAAAGCTGTAAAATGTTTTGAAGTAAGATGGTGACGGTTCGAAGGTCGAATCGCTGATAGCGTAACGTAATCGAGCGACGATATCGGTTGAACTTTCAGCTTATCACGATAGGTTTCAGGCATTGTAAATTCGGGTGTATGTATACGATCTTCGAATTGCTTATTCACAGCATAAGCCGCAATATTGATACGGCGCAGGGGTTTATTTTTATAATCGAGGGCGGTAATGGTAACCGGAATGGTTTGTCCGGGAAACGCCGTATTCGGAAGGTCGCTATGAATCGAAATGGCATGAAGTTGTGGAACAAAAGTTAGTTCATAAAAATTCTGATCGATTTGTCCTAATATATTATGCGTAAATCGCAAGGTATAAGGCTCTCTGCTTTCGTCGGCTATCGCGAACTGTAATCGTTTTTTCTTACCCGACGAGATGCGCTTCCCATTTTTTAGAATTTCGTAATAGACAGATTCTTCGAAGGGGAATCGAAAATCAATTTTTACACTATCATGTTGTCTTTTGCCTTCAACATGGGTAATACTCAGTTTGTTGAATAAAATATTGAGGGGTGTAATCATAGAGTCTTTATCAATCAGCAACATGCTGGTAGCAAAGGGAGATAGCTGGCAATGATAAGGCGTAACGATTTTCTGTTTATACAGGGTATCGGCATTTGAAAAGCAAATCAGCGTAAAGGTTCGATGGGTATCGCGTAAATTATATAAAGTTCTTACGGTTAGCGAATCTTCGTTTTGCGAAAAGATTACTTTTTCTTCGCTTGTGCGTTTGATGAAGTTTTGGGTTAATACTTTTCTTTCAAAACTGTTTGGGTCTGTAAAGGCGACCTCGAGGGTATAGTAGGCATTGATTGGTGGCAGTATCGATGAGGGGATTGTAAGTTGCATCGTATTTTCGAAAGGGAAAACAGTATCCTTCTCATACCAGTTGGCTTTTCGGGCTGCTGAAAGTTGAAGACTATCTTTCGAGAAGTCGGTAATATTTTGAATGCTTAGTTTGTAATGAACGAGTGTGCCTTGTAAAGGAAATCCGTTGGCGTCGGTAGCGTTGAGTTGAAAGCGGATATCATCGCCGGCATAAAATTCGGTGCTGCCCATGCTAAGGTTATAGGTATTGGCATTGAGTCGATAATCTTCGAGATAAACTTGATGATTTTTGTATAAAGAGAATTGACGTTTTTTATAATAAAAACTTAGATTCAAGTTACGGTCTATTTTTAGTGAATCCGGAATTTGCCAAGCATACACAAAGGCCCCTGGCGACTTTGGTTTTATCTTTTTAATCAGACTAAAATTTTGCATAGGCTCTGAAATCGATAACCATGCTTTTTTACGAATGGGTCGTCCGTGCTTGGGCTCGGTAAGAAAGGCTTTGAGTTGCAGGGTATCTAAAGGTTTGTATACCGGTTTGTCGGTGATAAAATACCCTTCCGAAAAACCGCCGTTGTATGGATTGGATGATACTTGCGGTTGTCGGAATCCTTGTGAGTAACTATATAAAAGACAGGCATATGTATCCTGATAAGAGAAGGTAAGAAAGACTTGATTTTTCCGTAATTTTTCGGGATTGATTTTTTTTCGATGAAATGAATAACCGCCATATCCTTCATCGAAAGCAAGGGTTTGTCCATCGATTTCAACATGCGCCTTCTCGATAATTTGTCCACTTTTTTTATCCGATAAAAACACAATCACCGTTTCGTCGATCACTTTGGTGCGCACATTCAGTTGGCTACGGTTGATATAAGTATACATTACCCATTCTCGATCTATCGTTGCCAATATATAATTGCCTTCAGGAAGGGTGTCTTCTTTAAACAAACTTCGCGGATAGCGCTTCCATACATTTTTAAATAAAAAACTTGTATCTGGAATATTGCTTTGATGAATGATAAAATCCGTTTGTGCCTTGTCTAGTTTAAATACATAATTCATAGTATCGTAGGCCTTGAGGTCCTGCAATTTCTGGGCTTGTGCTTGTATGGCTAGACAACTCAACAGCAACAGCAGTGCTTTGAAAAATGGGGTAGACTTTCGCATAGTAGAGAAAACGGATTTTCTTTTCATTTCTTATTTTTTAGGATGCCTTGGGTGCAAGTATCTATTTCATTCCATAAAGCTGAAAAAAAATAGTTTGCGGTCCCATAAGTGCAAAGATGAGCTAATTGTTGGCATAGATGGCAGACATTAGGGCTAAATAATTACTCAATAAAATCCCGTTCACCATCTTTTTTTCCCTGTTTACAAGTCTATAGTCTTGTTCCCTAAGTTCTGCTTGTCGAGACATAAGTCTCATTCTACATTTGAATCACCAACCAACAATATGAAAAAAGTTTTTTACCAAATCAACCTAATCCTGCTGATGCTGTTAACCCGTGTATGCGCACAACCGGTAACACCTAACTGGGTATCCACCTTAGGAGGTGCTAGTTCAGAAAATGGGAAGTCTATAGCCTTAGACCTTGCCGGCAATGTGTATACAACGGGTTACTTCAGCGGAAGTGTTGATTTTGATCCAGGACCCGGCGTATTTTTATTGAGTAGCGCAGGTCAACAAGATATATTTATTTCTAAAGTAGATGCACTCGGCAATTTTGTTTGGGCCAAACGTATTGGCGCTGCCGGTAACGACATAGCTAATAGTATAGCTTTAGATGCTTTTGGAAACGTGTATCTCTGCGGTACTTATAGATATACTGTTGATTTTAATCCGGGGATTGGCATCAATAACCTAAGTACAGCGACGTTACATAGTCAGGATATTTTTGTACTAAAGTTGAACAGCTTCGGAAATTATATCTGGGCGAAAACGATAGGGGGCACGGGTTATATCAATGCAGCGGGTACCCTCAATGATGCAGTATCTAATGCCTATGCTTTGCAAGTTGATGCGAACGCTAATGTTTTTGTAACCGGAGGCTTTTTGGGCAATATTGATTTCAATCCAAGCTCATCGATTTATGCGATTAACTCACCCTTTGTGAGTCATATCTTTTTATTGAAGCTTACTACGAATGGTATTTTTCAATGGGTGAAGGCGATGGGTGAGAATAGTATGGGCGAAGAAGCATATGGAATGACAATCGATGTATCGGGACAAATTTATCTCTGTGGAGTCTTTTCAGGGACTATGGATTTTGATCCGAATGTAGGGGCCTATTGGTTGAGCAGTATTGCCAATACGAGCGCATTTGTGATGAAGATGGATGTCAATGGTAATTTCTACTGGGCTGCTCAAATTGGAGGTAGTACAGGAAATGATATGGCGAGTGCGCAAGCTGTTGCTGTCGCGAGTGATGGATCGGTTTATGTATGTGGACGATTTTCGGGTACTATGGATGCTGATCCGGGAAGTCTACCTTACGACATGAATGCAGCCGGAGGCAATGATGTGTTTCTGTGTCGAATCGATGCCAATGCCATTTTTTATTGGTCTGTGCAAACAAAGGGTATCGCACAAGAATATGTTTATGGTATCGGTATAGATGCTACCGACAATCCTTATTTATTAGGGTCTTTTACGGGATCTTGTGAATTTGGAACGGCTCCTGACTCGTATATCTTATCGTCTTCACAGCCCAATACACAGGATGTCTTTTTGAGTCGCTACTCTTCGCAAGGGAATCTACTATGGGCAGCCCGTTTTGGTGGCGATGGCAATGATCAGGGGAATGCGATGAAGATATCGGTAGATGGTAAAATATATATGACGGGTTACTTTTCTGGAACTGCCGATTTTTCGCCCGGTGTCGGCATGTATAATCAACAAGCTATTGGGAATATAGACATTTGGATTGCCTGTATGCATGAGGTCAGTAATGGTGCGCCTGAGTCGATCGGTATGAGTGACTATCGCGCAGAAGCGAGCCAACAATTATTTACCCATACGCAACAAGGTCCGATACTGTATCCTAACCCTAACCAAGGTATAGCCAAACTGCATTTCGAGAAAAATATCTATGATTATACTTTGCAAGTGTATTCTTCATCAGGAAAAAGAATATTCATACAAACAGGTAAGGATGAAAAAGACATTCCTATTCATCTATCGGCCTATCCACCCGGAACGTATTATGTTGTATGCTATGGACAGGAGAAATCTACAGATTGCTGTAAAACGAAATATGAATTTGTGTTGACTTACAAATAGTGTCAAACCGCCGATTGTTCTGAAACAATAACCTATGAAAATAGGAATAATCGTTACTCAGGTTTGTTTTTTAGGGGTGAATAGAAATGGTGAGCTGTGGGGGCTCACCTTTCTTCTTTTCTGGCATTTCAATTTATCGAATATCGATAATCTTGAGTTGAATATTGATATTCCCATTCCATTCATTTTCTTCGATGTAGTAGATTATATCAAATGATTTTCCTTTTATCAAATCCATTTTATCAGCCAGATTAAAACCAATCGCCTGTATACAATCATGCCCGTTTTGTGTAACATTTAGTTTCAGATGTTTCTCTTTTACGATGCTGCTTTTTCCTTGGTAGTCGTACACATTGCGCGATATAAAGACAGGGCGCATGTTTTCCGGACCATGAGGAGCAAATTGTTTGAGTATGGTTAGAAATGAAGGGTTGATATCTGCTAATAATATTTCTGCATCGATATCAACTACGGGTTGAAATAATTCTTCCGGGACAGTCTGCGTTACCACTTCATTAAAGCGTTGGGTGAAGTGTGCAAGATTTTCTTCTTTCAAGGTGAGTCCTGCCGCGTAATAATGCCCTCCCCATGTTTCGAGATATTCGGCGCACTGATTCAATCCTTCAAACAAATTAAATCCTTTAATGGAGCGGGCCGATCCGGTAACCTTACCTTCAGATTGGGTAAGCACAATGGTAGGCCGATAATGGTGTTCTATGAGTCGAGAGGCTACAATCCCCACTACTCCTTTATGCCAATGAGGTTGGTATACGACAGTAGATCGACAGCTGATATCCTTAGGTAAAAGGGATGCCATTTCTAGGGCCTCGGCTGTTGTACTTCGGTCTATGTCTTTCCGTAAGTTATTATCGTCGTGTAACACCTGCGCAATTTCTTTGGCTTTCGATAAATCCTCTTCAATAAATAATTCTACTGCCTTGCGGGCATCATCCATTCGTCCTGCGGCATTCACCCGTGGTGCGATAATAAAGACGAGATCTGTAATGGTTAGTTCTCTTTTAAGTTCATTAATAAACTTCAGCGCTTGAATGGAAGTAGAAGGCTCACGATTGGCTTTGTCGAGACCCAATACGCATAGGGTTCTGTTTTCGCCGGTAATCGGCACTATGTCTGCAGCAATCGCGGTAGCTACTAGGTCTACGTGTTTGTTAACTGATGATATGTTGAGTTGATATTTTTTAGCGATCGCAGAAATCAATTTATATCCGATGCCACAACCGCAGAGTTCTTTGTAAGGATAAAGACAATCGGGTTGTTTGGGATTTAGTATCGCATAGGCTGGTGGTAACTCTTCGTCCGGCATATGGTGATCACACACAATCACATCTATCCCTTCTGAGGCAGCGCGTTGAATATGCGTTGTCGATTTGATACCACAATCTAACGTAATAATTAGTCCTACTTGATTGGCGATGGCATAGTCTATACCCTGTGCAGAAACTCCATATCCTTCGCGAAATCGATGCGGAATATAAAAGGAGATATCGCATTGTAATCCCTGCAAATAACTATAAACCACAGCAACAGAAGTTGTGCCATCAACATCATAGTCGCCGTATATGAGTATTTTTTCGTTGTTGTTAATTGCGCTGTATATGCGGTCTACAGCCTTCTCCATGCCCTTCATAAGAAAGGGATCTAAGAGATGATCTTCTGAGGTCCGAAAGAACTGACGGGCCTCATCAAAAGTTTTAATTCCTCTTACAACAAGTGAAGTACAAAGGGCAGGATGTATACGAAGGACTTCTTGCAATTCTTGCACAATCGTATCGTCGGTTTGTTTGACAAGCCATTTTTTTTGCATAGGACAGATTTTGGTTCGACCGTTGTTTGGTTGTGTTACACTGCAATTTACAGCAAATTACGTTCAACAAAACAACGATATCGAGTGGCATCATTTATTGCCAAAGATTAATCATAATACCGGCACGTAAATCGAGTGTTTGATAATAGCGGGCATTAGGATCTTGTAGCAAATCATAACACACCATGAAATAAGAATATCCATAATTACCAAAACGTTGCGGATATCCGGCACCTACTAATACCGAAGGCACAAACAATCGTCTTGAGTTTTCGATAATTTTTCCTGAGCTCATATTTACCGAATAGGATTCTATAAACTTGGTATTATTAATTTCAGGTTCAATATTGAGTATTAAAAAATTCTTTACCAGATAGCGGGCATAAATACTAAATGAGT